>CAZUPX010000495.1:0-3326 GCA_964622155.1 uncultured Planctomycetaceae bacterium
AGTCCTTGGCCGATAACTTCATGCACATTCGCGGGCTTTCTGGCGCTAGCATTTTGGGAGATGGCTCGGTCAGCCTGTTAATGGACGTGGGAGCGGCTATCGATTTAACCTTGGAACGCCAGCGGCAGGGCAAGCGTGCGGAACGAATTGCGGTGAACGGATAGGTCGTGAGCCGAGCGATTCTCCAGGATAGATCGAGTAACCATGCTGACGGAACGACAACTTGACGCGCTGACGGCGGTCTTTCGCGAGGGCGCTCAAGACGCATCGCTTGCTTGCTCTCGCTGGTTAGGGCGCACCGCGCAAATCGTCGTTCAGCGCGTAGTGCAACTAGACATGACGGACGCCGTGGCGGTACTCGGCGCCTCTGAGGAACCGATCACTTCGTGCATGATGACAATCGAGGGCCGATTAACCGGCGGTATGATCCTTGCGTTTGATGACGCGAGCGGTTGGGCGTTGACCGATCTCTTGCTGGAACTTCCACCCGGATCGTGCTCCGCGTGGGGTGAGCTGGAACGTTCCGCCGTGCTGGAAACGACCAACATTGTCGGTTGCGCGTATCTCAATTCGTTGTCGCGGCTGCTACAGCGCTTGGGCGAACCGCCCGAGTTAATGCCGTCGCCCCCACAATTCACGCGGGACTACGCGTCTGCGATCCTGCAATCTGTATTCCTGAATCAGGTTATGTCTTCGGACACCATTCTTCTAACGGAAACTCGCTTTCATTTGGATGGCACGCCGGCCAATTGGAACCTGCTATTTATTCCGGACGCAGACAGCATCCCCACGCTCCGAAGGATGCTGACGTGACCGCACAAGAACCTGGCGCGAAGTCCGTCACTAAGCCGGCGCTCGAAACCACAGTGAAGATGGGTGAGATTGCTGTCTCGCGTGACGTCGGCCTGCTGCGAACGCTGTTGGGTTCGTGTTTGGGTGTCGTGCTTTACGATCGCCGATGGAGAGCGGCCGCCATGGCGCACATCGTGCTACCTGAATCGCGCGGTCAACAAGCGCACCTTGGTAAGTTCGCGGACACGGCGATTCCGGAAATGATTCGTAGGCTCGGGAGTCTTTTGGGAGATCAGCCTCTGAAGCTGACCGCTAAAATAGCGGGCGGAGCCAACATGTTCACGGTAAATGGCGCTGCTGCCACGATCGGTCAACAGAACGTGAGCGCCGTCGAAAAGCTACTCGAAGAACGAAGAATTCTGATCGTTGGCCGGCATTTGGGTGGCACACAAGGGCGGCGCATGGCGCTGGATGTGGCAACTGGGATCGTAACCATCGATGTGGTGGGCGCAACATCTAAGGAATTGTGAGGTCGATCGATGGGCAAGCGACTATTGATTGTGGATGATGCATTAATCATGCGCAAGCGGATTAAGGAAATCGCCCAGAAGGCCGGCTGGGAGGTAGCGGGAGAAGCGGCTGACGGGGCCGAGGCTCTGCAAAAGCACCAAGAGTTGCGACCGGACTTGACCACCATGGACATTGTCATGCCTAAGATGGACGGCGTAGCCGCGCTCCGCGCAGTGCGCGCGCAGGACGCCACGGCGCAGGTGGTGATGGTTAGTGCCGTGGATCAGCGGGAAAAGCTAGCGGAGTGCGTGAAGTTGGGGGCGATCGACTTCATCGTCAAACCGTTCGACCCGGCGAACCTGCTGAAGTTTTTTGAGAAGATTGGGCGCGATCCGGGTACCGGCATCGGAGACCGGAAGGCATGAACGATCGGCCGCTGCGTTTGCTTGTGATCGACGACTCCGCGCTATACCGCCAGCTGGTGCGCAATATATTGCGCGAGATTCCCGGCGTGGAGGTAGTCGGTATAGCCAAGAGCGGCCAGGAAGCACTAACGCTTATCGACGAGTTAGACCCGGATCTACTCACGCTCGACGTGCAAATGCCAGTGGTCAATGGTATCGAGGTGTTGCGCGTCCTAAAGTCGAAGCGCAGTCGCGCTCGGGCCATCATGCTTAGCAGCCTGACCGCCAACGGCGCTCAGACCACGACTGACGCACTGCTGGAGGGAGCGTTCGACTTCATTCATAAACCAAGCGGCACAGACGCCACCGCTAATCGGAAGACGTTGCTCAGTGAGCTTACGGAAAAGATCACCGCCTTTCGATTGACGCCCGTTCTCCGCCGTGGACATGGAGTCGCCCCCACTATTTCGGCGACGCGGACGCCGCACAATGCCGTACAACGCGCCCCTGGAGCCGCTGACGTCACCACACTGCGTTGCGATGCAGTCGTCATCGGCACCTCGACAGGCGGTCCAGTCGCGCTCAGCGAAGTATTGCCTGCACTGCCGGGGGGTTTTCCGGCCCCGATTCTGATTGTGCAGCACATGCCACCGCAATACACGCAATCTTTGGCGAACCGACTGAATGAGCGATCTGAGATTGAAGTTGTTGAAGGGGCCGAAGGCATGGCAGTTGCGGCGGGTTTTGCCTATATCGCGCCTGGTGGCCGGCACATGAGAGTGGAACGCCGCGGAGGGCGAATCGTCATCGGTATTACTTCGGATCCGCCGGAAAACAGTTGCCGTCCGGCGGCCGATTATCTCTTTCGTTCTGCCGCAGAGGTCTATGGCGCCAAGCTGATGGCCGTAATCATGACGGGCATGGGGCGCGATGGCACTGAAGGTTGTCGCGCAATCAAACTGCGCGGTGGCCACGTAATTACCCAAGACGCCGACGGCTGCGCGGTGTTCGGCATGCCCAAGGCGGTGGCGGACGAACGACTATCGGACGAGAGCCTGCCTTTGGGACGCATCGCAGAGGGCTTGACGCGACGTGCCAGTGGTCGTCGCAATGTGCAGGATTCATAGACCACACACCGGATTAACGTCCATATGTCCGCCGCAGTTCGCAGCGCCCTGATTGCCGAAGATAGCCGCATCCAGGCCAAGTTCCTCGAACAGGTTCTCGTGCGCGCGGGTTTCTCGGTGCGGGTGGCCCTAGATGGCGAAGCCGCACTGCAGCTAGCGCGCGAAGCGAAGCCGGATGTAGTGATTTCCGATATCGAAATGCCACGCATGACGGGCTACGACTTGTGCCGGTCCCTCAAGCAATCCCCGCAGCTTCGCGACGTGCCCGTGGTACTGTTATCCACTTTGGCCGATGCGGAAGATATCATTCGCGGCTTAGATGCCGGGGCGGACAACTACGTCACGAAGCCATATGACCCGAAGTTTCTCGTTGCCCGCGTCGAGTCGCTCTTGCAAACTCCGCTAACGTTTGCAGAAGACGACTTGCTGGAGTTGAGCGTCACCTTAGGCGGGCGCCGCTATCAGGTAAAGTCCGGCCGCCAACAGGCGCTTA
>CAZUPX010000496.1:0-4207 GCA_964622155.1 uncultured Planctomycetaceae bacterium
CACTTTCCTTTTGGCAATGGTGCGTTCTGGCCGCGGTGCCTCCGGCGATCGTGCTGTTGTATTTCTTGAAGCTTAAACGGCAGCCGCTGGAAGTTCCCAGCACATATCTGTGGCACAAGAGCATCGCAGACCTGCACGTCAACAGCATCTGGCAGCGACTGCGCAAGAGTCTATTGTTGTTCTTGCAACTGCTGATCGTTGCCGTGGCGGCCTTGGCTCTGTTGCGGCCCGGCTGGAGTGGCAGCGAACTGACCGGCAACCGTTTTATCTTCCTCGTCGATACGTCGGCCAGCATGAACGCCAATGACGTCTCGCCCACACGGCTGGCCGAGGCCAAACGACGCGCCGGAGACCTGGTCGATCAGATGGCCGAGGGGGACGTGGGGATGGTGGTCAGTTTTTCCGACAACGCGAAGGTTGAACAGCTCTTTACCGATAACCGTCGCGAGTTGGCGCGTCAGATCGCCGCTATCGAGCCCACGAACCGCACGACGCAACTGGGCGAGGCACTGCGCGTGGCGGCAGGACTCGCAAACCCCGGCCGTCAGTTCGAAATCAACGACACGCAGGTGGCCGAACCGCTGCCGGCAACGGTCTATATCTTCAGCGACGGAAAGTTCCCGGGCGTCGAGGGCTTTTCGCTGGGTAACTTGAAACCGGTGTTTGTGCCAATCGGCCGCGACGATGCGCCCAACGTCGGCATCACGGCCTTCAGCACGCGGCGGCGCGAAGACAAGAAGGAGCAGTTGCAGGCATTCGGCCGCATTGAGAATTTTGGGCCGCAGGGGGTTTCGGCCGACGTCGAGCTGCTGCGCGACAATGAATTGGCCGATGCCCAGCAGGTGGACCTCGCACCGCATGGCAACAAGGGCGTTGCGTTTGACATGGGCGATATGCACGGCGGCGTGCTCGAGCTGAGGGTTCACTCGGGCGGAGCACTGGCGGTCGACGACAATGCCTGGGCCGCGGTCGACCCACCCGCGCCGGCCAACGTGCTGTTAGTCACGCCTGGTAACGAAGCGCTGGAACTGGCCCTGAGCACCGAGAGCGCCAAAGAGCTGGCAAACGTCGAAGTAGCCAATCCCGAGGTGCTCAAGACGAAAGAGTATCAGCAGAGGGCCGAGGCGGGGCGCTGGGAACTGGTGATCTACGATCAGTGCCAGCCCGTCATGATGCCGCAGGCCGACACGCTGTTCATTGGCCGCTTGCCACCGGGAACGTCGTGGACCGCCGGAGCGGAGTCGGCAGCGCCGGCGATCATCGACGTCGACACCGCCCACCCGTTGATGCAGCTAATTGACATGGGCAACGTAAAATTCGCGGAGTTCCGCCCGCTCAAGCCGCCGCCGGGCAGCACGGTGCTGGTTGAGACGCATGCGGGACCGCTGTTTGCGATCGGCCCGCGAGAGGGATTCGAGGATGCCGTGCTGGGGTCCGAAATCGTGGGCACCGACGAGAAGGGCGAGAAATACGCCAACACCGACTGGCCACTGCGGTTGAGCTTTCCAATATTTGTGCTCAATACGATCACCTACTTCAGCGGTTCGGTGGGCCCGACGGCCGCCACCAGCGTGCAGCCGGGGCAAAGCGTCGTGCTGCGCAGCGCGGGCTCGGCCAATACACTCAGCGTGCGCGCTCCAAACGGAAAAGTCCAAACGGTCGAGCGGGACAAGGCTGAAACCTTTCATTTCAACCTCACCGATACTCCAGGCATCTACCAGGTCGATGAACGCAATGAGCAGCCCAGACGCTTCGCGGTCAACTTGTTCGACAGCGCCGAGAGCGACATCGACAGCCGGTCTGAAATTCAGATCGGTTACACGCCGGTCAAGGGCCAGGCGTCGTGGGAGGGGGCACGGCACGAGCTTTGGAAGCTTCTGCTGGTATTGGCACTGTTATTCCTGTCTGTCGAATGGTATATCTACAACCGCCGCGTTTACCTGTAAGAATGGCCTGGGAGGTACGGCGTTTGCAGCGGAATCGGACGCAACTCAAATAGGCGAAACACTAGGAGTCACGATGATTCGCAAGGCGCTGCTCCCCCGTCGGAAAAGGAAGGCCGCGGCTCCCGAGCGTCGCCCGAAAAAGCGACTACTCAAGCTGCTGGAAAACGACCTGATCCAGCGCGTCAGCTACGAGCAGTATCGCGAGAAGGTGCGCGACGTGTACGGCGGCCCACAGGGGGCGCTGTTGGCCACGGCCAGCCTGCTTTCGCTACACGTTCACCTGGGCGATCGGCTGTTGCGCGAACGGCGATTTGACGTCCAAGGCGCCAAAAGCATTTTGGACGTCGGCAGCGGCGCGGGCCAGATCGCCAAGCATCTGCTCAAGTACGCCGACCACGACGCCAGCATCACCTGCTGCGATCTGTCGCCCGAGATGCTGTGCCGAGCCCGCACGCGGCTCAAGAGCTCGCTTCCGCACCACGTGGCCGCCGACTTGTCGCGGTTGCCGTTTGCCGATGACACGTTCGACTGCGTGACCTGCGGCTACGTGCTGGAGCACCTGCCTGATGCCCGGCCGGGCCTGGCCGAGTTGGCGCGAGTCATGCAGCGCGGCGGACGCATGCTGCTATTGACCACCGAAGACAATTTTTCGGGCGCGTGGACCAGCCGCTTCTGGTGCTGCCGCACCTACAATCGCAAGGAGCTCTTTCAGACCTGCCAGGACCTGGGCCTCGCCTGGAAGACCGAGCTCTGGTTTACGCGAATGCACAAGCTGCTGCGTGCCGGCGGCATCTGCGTCGAGATTGAGAAGCAGTAGCTGGCCCCTGCTTCGTGATCACCTTCTCGACCTTGTGCCCTTTGCGTCCCCGTGGTGCGTATTCCTCGTTCGAGGTATCAATCGACGGGTCGCCGAAGCACGAGCTTTGTGATTTCCGGCGGGCACAAGAACCGCAATGGGAACAGACTGCCGGTGCCGCGGCTGACGTGCAATACGGTCGGCGGCTCGTGAAAGAATCCGCCCGAGTACCGAATGCCGTGCCAACTGGGGCACAGGACCGGTCCAATGAGGGGAAAACGCACCTGGCCGCCGTGCGTGTGGCCGGCCAACATCAAGTCGAACCGTCGCGCCTTGGCCCAGGCCAATCGATCGGGCGTATGCGCCAGCAGAATCCGCAGGGCCTCGCGGGGCGTTCGCTCGAGTTGCTCTGCCGACGGCGCGGAGGCAAACCAGGGCCGCTCATCGCCGGCGATCGCGATGCCTCGCTCGGCAACGACTTCGCAGCGGCCAGCGATGTCGATGAATCCGGCCGACGCCATCGCCCGCCGCAGACCGGCCGTGTCTCGCGTCCGCAAGTCATGGTTTCCAAGGATGAAGTACTTGCCGACGCGAGCCTGGGTGGACGACAGCACATTCGGAATCCACTCGATATACCGTGCCGCGTCGCAGATGTCGCCCGTCAGCGCCACGATGTCGACCGCCAACGCATTGGTCAGCCGGACGACTTCCTGAAAATAGGCCGGATCGATCCGCCCGCAGAAGTGCAGGTCGGACCAGTGGCAGATTGAAAAACCATCGAGCGCTGGCGCCAAACCGGGGACTTTGACGGCATACACACTAATGTGCATTTGAAACAGTTGATTGCCGGGCACGCGGCTGAGTAGAGTCGCTCGCAACCCTCGGGCCGGCGACGATCCCAACCGCTGGGCAATGTCGACGACGGTCGTGTTGATCGGCGCGACCACCCGAGCGGCGTGATCGTGAGTCCAGCGCCGCCAAGTCCAATTGGCCAGGTGGACCGCGCCATACGCCGCGCAAAGGACCAGGTAGGCGGTCAAACCGGCAGTTTCGGTGGACGAGTCGGCGGCCCAGGACACGCCGTGGCGCATCACGTACCAGCAAGCGGCGAACAGCGGAAACACCAGCGCGGCGTAGAATGCCAACGTAACCGTCTTGACGACCACTCGCGAAAAGCCGGTGGCGTGCCAACGATTGACCACACCCACCCAGAACGCCGCGTGCCCCACAAGTGCCAGCGCCAGAAAAGCGATCTTCAGGCCCAGCATAGTGCGACGAGCGGCAGGTAGCGGACTGTTTTCGAGCCGAGGTTGCGTGGCAGCCGATACGCGGCGGTACCCCGCCCAGACATTACTTGGCGTACTCCGGCCGAACAGTACGCGGCGGTACTCCGCCCAAAAAATACTGTTACCGCGGCGGTACGGTCACGGCGTTGTCACCCTCGACGGCGGCTTCCTGCTCGCTG
>CAZUPX010000497.1:0-3760 GCA_964622155.1 uncultured Planctomycetaceae bacterium
ATCGTTCAGACGCCAAAGTGAAGAGTGGCAAAACGAGCGATTTCGCCTGCAGCAGGAAATCCGCCGGTTACTGCGCCAGGTGAACAGCGCTGCCGCGGCGGCCTGACGTCGTACTGATCCGCGGCCGATCTAGTCGCGCGCCTGCTTGCCCGGCGCTGCGGACGGCTCGTTCAGCGAACCGGTCTCGCCCGAACTCTTCTTAGCGATTGCCTCGGCTTGAGCTTGTGCAACGGCGTGCTGCGAGATTGCCATGCCTTCGCGAATTTCCTGCTCGCTGAACCAGGGATGACTCACGGGGTCGCCAAATTCTTGAATCCGCTTGCTGGCCAGTTGCTCCCATGTCAGGCCGCTCGACAAGTGCCAGGCGGCCGCCTGCGTCGATCGTTGGCTCAAGCGCCTCCGGCCAAAGGCGACCAGCAGGCTTTTGACCTCGGAACTGGACGTGAAGCTTTCGATCGGCTTGATTTCATATGGCACGCTTGCGCGGGGCGGCTTCTTGCCGTGTTCCAGGCACACCGTGGACACTTTGAATTGAACGACCTTCTCCGGCGCGATGTTCATCATGCCGCCGCCCATGCCGCCGCCGCCCATCATGCCGCCGCCCATGCCGCCACCCATCGCTTGCTGCTGGCCGCCCTGTTGGCCGCCGCCACCACCGATGCCGCCGATGCCGCCTCCGCCGCGTTGCGCCAAAACGGGCATGCCGGCAAACGCCTCCGGCAAGCGCACGCTAAGCGGCTCGCCGGTGTTGTTCTTGATCGTCAAGCGGGCTTCGGTCTCATCTTTGGGAACGAACTTGACGTCGATGTCCTTCGACTTCATCGCGTCGAACATGTCGACCGATTTGGTCGCCACCGGGGTGGGCACTTTCTTGGGAATTTTTCGCTCGGCCGACCCGGCGATTGCCGGAACGACTGCCAGGAATGCCACCAGCAGCCCGCGCAGCAGGGTCTGATTGAACGTGATCACGGGTAGGTCCTCGGGGGCTTCTCTGTGCCAATTCAAAGCGGCGAGCCGCCAGTCGCGTGCGGCTGGTGCGGCGCACACTCCAGAATAATCGGTTGCGACCGAAAAACCAACAGATTGCCAGCCGGCCCAAGCGGGATCCGCAACCCATAAAACGCAAGAAAGCCCGTCGATCGACTGCGATCGACGGGCTTTTCTCGCCTCGACGGGCGTATGTGGCACCTGGCTGGCAGCCGGGGTAGGAGTCCGTCCGCCGCCAGGGACGCCGTGCACGTCCGTCCCTCTGGCAGTCCACCAGACTAATACATGTCGTAGTCGCCGCCGTGCCCGGCGCCGGCCTTTTTGCCGTCACTCTTGGGCTTCTCGGCAATCAGGGCATCGCTGGTCAACAGCAGCGTGGCCACGCTGGCCGCGTTTTGCAGCGCCGTGCGGGTCACCTTTGTGGGGTCGATCACGCCCGCCTTGACCAGGTCCTCGTAAGTATCGGTGGCGGCGTTGTATCCGGTGTTACCCTTGGCCTCGATCACGCGCTCGCAAACAATCCCGCCGTCCTGGCCGGCGTTGCTGGCAATCGTCGTCAACGGAGCTCGGCACGCCCGGACCACAATTTGATAGCCCACTTCCTGATCGTGAGTGAGTCCCTGCGGTTTGAGGTCAGCCGTGGCCCGCAGCAGGGCGACGCCGCCGCCCGGCAGAATACCTTCTTCGACCGCGGCACGCGTGGCGTGCAGGGCGTCTTCGACGCGGGCCTTCTTTTCCTTCATTTCGCTTTCGGTGGCCGCGCCGACATTCACCTTGGCCACGCCGCCGGCCAGTTTGGCCAGCCGCTCTTCCAGCTTCTCCTTGTCGTAGTCGCTGGTCGACACGCCGATCTCGCGGCGGATCTGTTCGATGCGCGCTTTGATATCGTCCTTCTTGCCCGCGCCTTCGATGATCGTCGTGTTGTCCTTGTCGACGATGATCTTCTTGGCTCGCCCGAGGTCCGTGAGCGGCAAGCTCTCGAGTTTGATGCCCAGGCTCTCGAAGATGGGAGTGCCGCCAGTCAAAATGGCGACGTCTTCCATCATGGCCTTGCGGCGATCGCCGTAGCCCGGCGCCTTCACCGCACAACATTGAAACGTGCCGCGGAGGCGATTGATCACCAGCGTGGCCAGGGCCTCGCCCTCGATGTCCTCAGCGATAATCAGCAGCGGGCGGCTCGAGTTGACGACCGCTTCCAACAGCGGCACCAGCTCCTTGACGTTCGCGATTTTCTTCTCGTAGACCAGCACGTAGGCGTCTTCCAGCACGCACTGCATGGTGGTGGGATTGGTGATGAAGTAGGGGGACAGGTAGCCGCGGTCGAACTGCATGCCCTCGACCCACTCAACTTCGGTTTTGAGGCTTTTGCCTTCGTCGACCGTGATCACGCCGTCCTTGCCCACCTTGGACATGGCCTTGGCCAACAGCTCGCCGATCTCGACGTCGTTGTTGCTGGCTACGCTGCCCACTTGGGCCATTTCCTTCTCGCTCTTGATGGCGATAGACATCTTCTTGAGCCGCTCGGTGATGTCCTCGACGGCCTTCTCGATGCCTTGCTTCATTTGCACCGGGTTGACGCCCGCCACGACGCCACGCAGACCCTCGTTGAAAATACTCTCGGCCAAGACGGTGGCCGTGGTTGTGCCGTCGCCGGCCACGTCGCTGGTCTTCGAGGCGACCTCGCGCACCATGCGGGCACCCATGTTCTCGTAGACGTCCTCAAGGTCGATTTCCTTGGCGACGGTGACACCGTCCTTGGTGACGGTGGGCGAGCCAAAGCTCTTTTGCAAAATCACGTTGCGACCCTTAGGCCCGAGCGTCACCTTCACCGCCCGTGCCAACTTGGAAATCCCTCGTCGCATGGCGTCGCGGGCTTCCTGATCAAATGCAATCATCTTGGCCATGTATGGTTATCTCCTTGGAGTGTGCTCGCGTGAGAGCGAGCCGTTGAGAGTGTCTTATTCGTGTTTGTCGTGGCCGACGGGTGCCAGGCTCACGCTTCTGGGTGCCATGTCCGCGCTTTGCGGGCATGCTCCGCCACGGCCAACCCAATTGTTTATTCAATCACCGCCAGAATGTCTTCCTCCCGCATCAACAGCAGCTCTTGGTCACCCAGCGTGATCGCCTCGGGGGCGTAGACGGTGAACAACACCTTGTCGCCGACTTTGACTTGCAGCTTGCTGCGGCTGCCGTCATCGAGCAGCCGGCCGTTGCCGACAGCGATGATCGTGCCGCGAGAGGGCTTGTCTTTGGCCGTATCAGGCAACACGATGCCGCCGGCCGTCTTCGCTTCCGATTCCTCGCGCTCCACCACAACCCGGTCACCCAGGGGCTGAAGCTTGACGTCGGTAGACCGTTTCTTCGATTTCGTCGCCGTCGACATCGGTGATTGACCTCCGCAAATCGGTTGGGTTGGGCTCGGTTGAAGGCCGCCGTGCAGTTCGGGGAGCGAGTCCCAAAACTACAAAGCTGCCAATATGGGCGTGTAAACGCTTCGTCCAGTCGCAGAAATGCAAGTGCTGCGCCGAACCGTCGGCGGATCTGTGTAAGTCGAAATCTTGGTGAGACTTAAGATCGTTGAGCGGTTTGGTGACCCAGGTCGACGTCTGTCAATGCCGGCCAGTTGGGGAGCCGCGTGCCCCGGAAGGACTGCCAGATTGACAGCCCCAAGGTCGGGTACCAGCAGCATCCAAATCGTCGGGTATAATTCTTCGCCGCATGGCCGTGAGGTTCGCCCGTGTAATAGTCACCGGGTTGGTTTACGAACGAGGAG
>CAZUPX010000498.1:0-2447 GCA_964622155.1 uncultured Planctomycetaceae bacterium
CGGTCGCAGCTCGCCGATCGCGCGGCGCAGCGGCTTGGGCAGCGCGGCCAACAGCTCAGGGTCCTCACCCTGCAATCGCAGCCGATCTGCCGAGAACTTTTCCAGCCGCAGTTGCCATCCTCCGCCCGGTGGAAAGCTGCACACGCCACCCGTGCGCAATTGAGTGTTTCGATGGACGGCTGAGATATCGTGAAGCTCGGCGCGACCGTCGCGATAGTGCACCGATCCGCCGGTGATCTCCATCCGATATGGGAACGCGAGCGGCTGGATCGACGTGCGCAGCGACGTGGCATCGCCGCGCGGCTGGATTTCCAGGTCGATCGCCGGAGTCTTCATGCCGGTCGTGTGGCTGACCTTGGCGTGCAGGTTGACGCTGCCGTACGGTTCGAGCGCGTTCCAAATCGGCTGGCGATTCGTGGGCAAGGCGTCTCGCAGTTCCCGTTCCAACGGCACGTTGTTGCCGTGCAGATCCAGTTCGAGTTTCGATTGTTCCGGGGTGACGACCAGCGAGCCGGCGCAGCGGACGGTGCCGGCGCCGTTCGTGCCGGTCAACTGCGGAAATGTCCACACGCCGTCGCGCATTTCAATAGTGCCCTGCACGTTCGACAGCGGATAAGGAAACTTCTCATAGTTCATCGAGCACCGATTGACGGCGATTTGCGCCTGCACGTGCATCTCGGGTCGAGATGGTGGATCATCGGGCTGTCGCCAGAAGCGGCCATGAAAGTTGAACGTCCCGCGCGGATTCAGCGACCGCAACGTCTCGCGCTGGCGAGGTTTGAGCAGAGCGGCAAACAGCTTTTCGTCGAACTGGATCTTTTCGCCCCAGATATCGACACCCCCAACGAAGTTGGGGCCGGGGTTGTCGAATCGCACCTTGAGGTACACGGGCTGGGCACCGCTATAGGCCGTCATTTCGGCCTGAAACACGTCGCCCGTCATCGTCAGCGTGCCGCGGGCTCCCTCCAGCCGATAGGGAAACCGATGACAACTGAACGAAACGTTGTTCAGGCACGTGACATTGACGGACGGATTCAGCTTGCTGCCGTCGAACTCCAGCTTGCAGTCGAGGTTGACGTCCCCTTCCGGGTCGAAGTTCTTCCAATGCGTGCGCCATGGCTCGGGCAACGAACTGCCCCAACCCCGGTCGAAACGCACCTGTCGACCAGTGGCTTTGAGCGTGAACGGACTGGTGGCGTCATATCCCGCTAGCTCGAACTGGGTAACCTCCCAGACCGTCGCGCCGTGGTGCGCGGTCGCGTTGCTAACGCGAATGCCCGAGTTGTCCATGTGAAGCGTGGCTTGCAAGTCGACCAGCGGATATGGCAAGAACGGGTTCTCGACACGTCCGCGAGCCACCACGGCGTTGATCTCGAATCGCGGGTCGGTCTCGTGCTCGTCGTGGCGAACGCGGAAGCTCAAGCTGGCCGGGGCCCGCACCGATGCCAGCGGAGCCAAGGGATCAGACACCCGCTGCGGCAGCGCTCCCAACAACTCGGGCGAAAGTTCCAGGCCGTCAACCGTGCCGCTGAAGTTCCAACGCTTACCGCTCGGCTCGACGCTGCCGGAGATCTCCATCCGTTGAATCTGATCGGCCACCAGATAGCCGTGCACGTCGAACAGCGGGTTTTTGACCTGATGCGCCGCGTCGCCGGCCGCCGGCTTGATCGTCAGATTGACGTCGCGCAGCGTGAAAGTGCTGGAGGGGTTCTTGAGCGGATCGAAAATCTCAATCACGCCCGCCTCGATCGAGGTCGGCGGCAACGGACGATCGGGCTTGGGCAAGGGAAACAGCCGGGCGATGCTGAAGCTGCCGTCGGGCCGTCGCGTGGCGCGGACTACCGGGCGGCTGAGCTTCACGCCCGTCACCACCGGCTCGCCCGAGACCAGCTCCTGCAAGCTGGTCTGGCAGGCCAGAAACATCTCGTCGATGTAGACCAGTTGCGGCTGAGGCCCCACGGCATCTGGCTCGGCGATCGAGAGGCCGCGGATCTCGATGCCGTCGCCCATTAAGTGTGCACTGCGAACGCGAACCTCCAAATGCGGAAACCGCTTTGCGATCGTGGTCTCGACGCGCGCGCGAACCTCCTCTTCAACCCGAAAAAAGATCCGCCGATAGACGAACGGCGAGGCCGCGAGAACGCCTAGCAGCGCGGCGATCAGGCTCCACTTGAAGAAGAACCAGCAGAAGTTGATGGTGTGCGAAACGATGGCTGCCGTTCCTCGGTCGACTGGTAAACCTCAAACCGACGAGCCGCCGACACTTGACGCCGCGCTATTTTCCCTGACACCGACAACCACGCCCGAGACCAGGACGATCAAAGCCAGCATGGCAGGCTCTCGATAACGGACAGAGCCCACGAAGATCATGTGCAACAGCGTGAAATAGACCGCCGGCAGCCAGGCCAAAAGATAGGGCCAGCCCCAGGGCGTGAACCGCCACACAC
>CAZUPX010000499.1:0-4076 GCA_964622155.1 uncultured Planctomycetaceae bacterium
CACGCGCCGCGTCTGAGCAAACCCGTCGGAGAGGATCATGTCGACAACCTTCTTCACGTTCTGGGGTTGCCGCAAGGCCCGCTTCCACAAGGGCAATCCGGACGACGTGAGACCCGACATCTCGGTGCCGATGGAAATGCAGGAGTGATCCATCCGCACGAGGACTGTCCCCGGCTCCACGACGGGCGCAGGTACGTCTTCGAGCCGAACCGACCCACCACTGACCATGGCCTGCTTCATCGCCAGATGCCCCGCGTGTCAATGACCGCCTTGCCTTCCAGCCGCGCCCGGTCAACGGATTTGAACTGAACGTGATCGACGAGCAGCACGATGACATCTGCCCCGCTCAAAGCCGTATCGAGGTCAACGAGCTCGACGCCCCGTTTGCGGCTCAACTGCGGTGGCAGCGCGTCGACATAGGGCTCGACGATCATCAGCCGCTGCCCCAGGCGATCCGCAACGACTTCGGCTACCTCAACGGAGGGGCTTTCCCGCAAGTCGTCGACGTTCGCCTTGAATGCCAGCCCGAGGCAAGCGATGACGACGTCTCTGTCAAGGGAGCGCCTTGCAGCTGAGACGGCCTCCGTGACCTTTGCAATCACCCATTCCGGCTTGGCGTCGTTGACCTGCCGTGCCGTGCGTATCAGCCGTGCGGACTTCGGTGCCGAATCGATGATGAACCACGGGTCCACTGCGATGCAATGCCCGCCGACGCCCGGACCGGGATTCAGGATGTTGACGCGAGGATGGCGATTCGCCAGCGAGATCAATTCCCATACATTGATGCCTAGTTCGTCGCAAATGACCGACAGCTCGTTCGCGAAGGCAATGTTGACGTCCCTGAACGCGTTCTCGGTCAGCTTGGTCATTTCGGCGGTGCGAGCGTCGGTCACGATGCACTGCCCGCGAACAAATGACTGGTAGAGCTGGCGGGCGCGCTCGGCGCAGACCGGGGTAAGCCCGCCGAGCACACGATCGTTCTTCACCAGCTCGGAGACAATGCTGCCCGGCAGCACGCGCTCCGGGCAGTACGCCAGATTGACCTCTGCCGCCGATTCAGGATTCATGGGGAACTTCAGATCGGGACGAGCCGCCGACAGCCATGCTGCCAGCTTCTCGGTCGTACCCACCGGCGACGTCGACTCGAGGATCACAAGGTTGCCCCGCCGCAATTGCGGAGCAATCGCGCGTGCGGCCTGCTCCACAAACGCCAGATCCGGCACGTGATCATTCTTGAACGGGGTTGGCACCGCGATGATGAACGCGTCAGACGGCTCGACGTCGAGGACTGCGCGAAATCGGCCTGACAGGACGGCACCCCGAACCAGTCCGTCGAGGTCCGGCTCGACGATGTGGATTTCGCCCCGGTTGACGACCTCGACGACCCGCCGATTGACGTCAACGCCAACCACCTCGTGGCCTGCGCTCGCAAGGACCGCGGCAGTCGGCAATCCGATGTAGCCGAGCCCGAGGATCGATACCTTCGACTTATTCGAACTCATGAATTTCCCTTTGCCCTTCGATTACGCTTGCGATCCGGCTGGAAGCTCGTCCGTCCCCATAGGGATTGTGTGCGGTAGCCATGCGGGCGTAGTGCTCTGGGTCAGTCAAGAGGCGTCGCGCCTCCTCGAAAATCCGTTCCTCCTCCACGCCGACCATTCGAACCGTTCCGGCGGCAACGGCCTCGGGTCTCTCAGTAATCTCCCGCATCACCAGTACGGGCTTCCCCAATGACGGCGCTTCCTCCTGAACCCCGCCGGAATCCGTGATGATTAAGTGTGCGGTGCTCATCAAATGGACGAACGGCAGATACTCCATCGGCTCGACAAGGTGCACGTTCGCCACGCCGCCGAGCAGCCTGTGCACCGGCTCCATTACGTTTGGATTTGGGTGCACCGGATACACGATATCGACATCCTGATCCAGCGCAAGCCGTCTGAGCGCCCTGCATACCCCTTCGATTCCGCCGCCAAAGTTCTCCCGCCGATGCCCGGTAACCAGGACAACCCGCCTCGATGATCCACTTTGAAAACCAATGCGACTTTCCAACTCCTCACGCAGTGCCGCATTCGTTTCGATGCGCCCCACGACGTCCATAAGCGCGTCGATCACTGTGTTCCCAGTAACCCAGATCGAATTCGGATTGACCCCTTCCGCAAGCAGGTTCCTCTTGGCGATGATGGTCGGCGCAAAATGCAGCGACGACAATTGACCGACAAAGCGCCGGTTCATCTCCTCCGGCCAGGGCGCCTGCAGATTGCCAGTGCGCAATCCTGCCTCCACATGGCCGACCGCAACCTTTTTGTAGAAGGAGGCCAGCGCTGCCGCAAAAGTGGTTGTGGTATCGCCATGCACAAGCACCAGGTCCGGCTTGCACGCGTCGATAACGTCGCTGACGCCGGCCAGGACCACTGACGTGACGCTGGCCAGCGTCTGGTCCGGCCGCATTAGATCGAGATCGTAATCCGGGCGAATTTCAAAAAGTTGCAGTACCTGGTCCAGCATTTGTCTGTGCTGAGCCGAAACGCATACGTGCACATTGATTCCGGGCGCATCCTGAAGGCGCTTGATGAGCGGTGCCATCTTGATCGCCTCCGGGCGGGTACCGAATACCGCCAGTATTTTCTTGTGCTGCAAGAATCGTTCGAAGCTCATGTTGCTGAAGAATGCGAGTTACACGTGGCAAGCAACCACTCGCAAAGGTGCATGCCGATGACGACGGTGGTGCTGGTGACGAGGTCCTTCATGCGCGGTTCCGAAGGAATTCCGTGTAGGGCCGCGCGAGTCTGTACGCGAGAGTTGTTTTCGTGCGCCAGCCGAGTCCGGAGAAACGATTGACATCGAGCAGCTTGGAAGGTGTGCCATCGCGCTTGACGTGGTCGTAGACGATCCGCGCAGAAAAGCCGACCGCCGTCCGCACCCGTACGGCCAGTTCGGCGATGGTGATATCCTCGCCGACGCCAATGTTGATCACGGTCGGCGAGGACTCAAGGGTGATGAGGGATGAGAAAGCGCTGTTATCCAGGCTCATCAGGAACTGGCAAGTATCCGCCGCATTGTCGGAATGTAAGAACTTCCGCGGTGCGGACCCGGTGGCTCCGGTGATCAGGATGGATTTGTCATTCGGCATGTTCTAGTCCGTCAGTGTTCTGCGTCGCCTGGTCGTTCGAGGTGCGCGGCGCCGGAGGCGTCGTCGCGTTAGAGCTCTGCCTGACCGCCTCGCGTTGCAGTTCTTCCACTTCGCGTTTCAGGGCTTCGTACTCGTCCAACTTTCTCTTCAGGAATCGCGCCGTGACCACGGCCTTCTCTTCGATGCCCCTGGGCGTCAGCAGGTACAGGTAGGCCCGCCTGTTGGCGTTGCTGCGGAAGTTGTTGACCTTGACCAAGCCCTTCTCGATCAGCGCTTGCAGGCAGTAATTGACGCGCCCCAGGCTGATGCCCAGCTCGTCCGCAATCTTGCGCTGGCTCGCATGCGGATCCGCCTCGAGCAGCTTGAGGATGCGGTACCGGTATTCGTCGGTGAGCACGGCTGCCTAGGTCTCCTTCATTATGTTCAATAACTGAACAGACCATGCATTTAACCGGAAAAGAGCAATGGAATCAAGTGGGGTTTGCTTCAGGCTCCCGCTGGCAGGTGTTCAAGGAAGTCGCGATACGGGGCACGCAACCTCGCGTCCAGCGGCGTCACGGAACACCAGCAACGGACCAACAAGCGCCTGACGTTGAGCAGTTTTCGCGACGCGGCGTCAGCAGTGCGCTGCTGAACTCCACATTTTTGGCTAAGTCCAACGCCGTTTCGCAAACGCTCAGATCGGCGCTACGGCCAAAAAAAATGATTAGTTGGCCTATTCCGCCCGGCAAAGGTCCAGGCCGATTCGCCAGTCGGGAAGCGCGATGCCGAGCTGGCGCTGGATTTTCGAGCTGTCCAGAGCCGAGTTGCGGAGCGGGAATTGGGAATGGGGAATGGGGAATGGGGATTCAGTGATTCAGAGATTCAGAGATTCAGAGATTCAGAGATTCAGTAATTGAGTGATTAGGCGAATGGGGAATGGTGAATGGGAAATGGGCAACGGGGA
>CAZUPX010000500.1:0-4276 GCA_964622155.1 uncultured Planctomycetaceae bacterium
CCAATCGCCAAACAGGCGGCCAACGTGGGCCTTCAATGGCTCCCAATCGAGGTTGCCGGCAACACCCAGGATCGTACCGTTGGGATGATAGTGTTGGCTGCAATAGTTGCGGATCTGTTCGAGTCCGATCGCCTCAAGCGCCGCTTGTTCGCCGTGGCTCGATCGGCCCCACGGATCGGGATACTGTCGGCGGCTCAATTCGAGCATCACCTTTTGGCCCGGTTCATCTTCGATCGCACGCAGCTCCTGCAGGGCCATGAGTCGAACGGCTTCGAGTTGATCGGGTGGCAGGTGCGGCCTGAGCAGCAGGTCGGCGTAGATATCCAAGGCGCCAAACAGATTGGCCGCCAGCGTGGCGCCACTATAGCTCGCGTGGCTGTTTGAGACAGCCTCACCCCGCTCGACGCCGAGATTCTCCAAGTCCTGAACGAATTGCCGGCTATTGCGCGATCCGCAGCCACGCATCGTCAGTTCGCAGGTCAGCGTGCTTAAGCCCGACGAATCGCTCGGATCGAGCGAGCAGCCTGCCGGCACCAGAAACGTGAACGCTGCCGACTCCAGCGACAGGATCGGCTCGGCCAACAGAACCAGCCCGTTGGAGTAGGTGTGGGAGAGAATCGGCTGGCTCACGTCCGGATCCTGCGGAACGAGTGGTAGAGACTTCCAACGCAGCTTGAGCGGGTCTGGTCCGTGCTTGAGCCTAGGAGTAGGCCACTTCGACGGCCTTGTAAACCGTTCGCGCCTTGGTAAACCCGAGGCGTTGGTACAACCGAATCGCGCCTTCGTTCTGGGCAGTCACCTCCAAAAACGCGCGCCGCAATCCGGCCCTTTGAAATCCTTCGAGCGCTTTGACCAGCAGGCAGGTACCCAATTGGCGGCCCCGATGTTCCGGGGTCACCCCCAGATTCTGGATGGCGCCCAATCCCGCGTAATCGCGAATGCCCTGGATCGTGCCGCAGTAGTCCAACCCGTCGCCATCCGCTCCCTGGTATGCCAAAAGCCACGTCGCACTCGGCAAAAATCCTTGCTTGCCTCGAATCTCGTGCATTAGTCGATGACACCCCGCCCAGTCGCCCAGGCATGGAAATACGTTGGCGTCGATTTCTTCGCGAAAACTTTGGTACTTCGCCTCGGAATGGGCCTCCAGCAGCGAATCGTCCCAGGCCATTAACCGGTACTCCGCCATCGGCACCGGAGAGACCAGCACGCGTCCCGTCAGGTCGATCTCCATCCTGAAGCGTTTGAAGTATGACAGGCTCATCAGATCGACCCGAACGGGGTAGCAGAGCAAGCGAGCCAACCAGTTGCATCGCCTATCTGTTAAATGTACCCGTCAAAGGGGGTATGTCAACTTTTCAGAACTGCAAACGGCTACTCGACTTCGGCTGCGACCGGCGTCGTACAACTGGCCGATTGTAACCGTCTTAGCTAGACGGTAAACCACGGCGCTAGTGTTTTCTAGTATCCAAAACTGTATTTTCTCGTATTGGAAATTGCCTGGCGATCACGCAATAATAGGGTCGATGGAGAAGGGCCCGCTGTTGACGGGTGATTCGCGGGACGTCGGCGATTCTGGACGCGCGGATGAATAAGAGCGCTCAAAACTCGAGTTCTGCGTATCCTCCCTACGACGAATTGAGCGAGACCGGCTGGCGGCGCGCCGTGCGCAGCCCTTCGCAGCCCGAGGTCTACGCTCCTGGCTATTGCAGGTGTCTCGGCCCACAGAAAAGGCTCCTCGATAGCAGCCGCATCATCCTTCACGCACGAGGCGGCAGTATAAGTTCAACTCGCCACCAACCCTCTCAGCGTCCGCAAGTTCACCACGTCCATCTCCTCACCGTTTTC
The DNA here is from genome assembly GCA_964622155.1 of uncultured Planctomycetaceae bacterium. GTDB lineage: Bacteria > Planctomycetota > Planctomycetia > Pirellulales > PALSA-1355 > CAZUPX01. Next base: position 1,846 of record CAZUPX010000500.1, read on the forward strand.
CTGCTCCTTGGCCGTCTCCAAGTACATCGGCACGTGGCTGAGCCGTGGGTCGTTGAGCAGGTGGCGAAAGGCGTCGAGACCGAGCTTGCCGCGGCCGATGTGCTCGTGGCGGTCTACGCGCGAGCCCAGCCCTTGCTTGCTGTCGTTGACATGGATGGCCTTCACCCGCGACAGGCCGATTGCCCGCTCAAGCTCGGCGATGGTCTGCTCGTACTCGTCCTGGGTCGTCAGCGGGTAGCCGGCGGCGAACACGTGGCAGGTGTCGATGCACACGCCGACCCGCTCGGGTTCGGCCACGCCATCGGCAATCGCCGCCACTTGCTCAAACCGCCAACCGAGGCACGTCCCCTGGCCGGCCGTGTTTTCGACGAGCGTCTTGACCCGCAGGTTGGGCTCTCGGCGGTGGATCGAGTCCAGTGCCTCGATCACCCGCCGGATGCCGGCCTCTTGGGAACTGGTGGTAAACGCTCCCGGATGCAGGACCACATACCGAATACCCAGTTTCTCGGCCCGCAGCAGCTCCACGCGAAAGGCCTCGACCGATTTAGCCCACACGGAGTCATCCGGGCTGGCCAGGTTAATCAAATACGAGCTATGTGAGATTGGATGGCCCACGCCCAGCCGTGCCAGGGTGTCCTGGAACCTGTTAACGTCGTCGTCAGAGAGCTCTTTGGCCCGCCACTGGTTATTGTTCTTGGTGAACAACTGCACACAGTCGCAGCCGCAGTGGCCAGCGAGCTCGACGGCCCGAAAGTAGCCGCCGGCGATCGACATGTGGGCGCCGAGAATCGGCAACGTAATGCACCTCGGTGTGGCGAAGGCCGCAACACGGCACAGCCCTCGCATCGAAGGCGCCGTGCAACCGCGGGCCGCGTTGCGGCCGACGGCGCGGGGGCTAATTAGCTGGCTGCTTCAGGCAGGGCTGACTGAAGCGGCACGTGGACCTTTGCCCTTGGGGGCTTGCCCCTCTTCGACCTGGTAGTCCACGCGCTGGCCTTCGGTGAGATCGTCGAAACCCTGGTTTGCGACCGTCGAATGGTGAAAAAAGACATCCTGGCCGCTGTCGGTCTGGATGAACCCAAATCCTTTGTCTGGAACCAGCTTCTTAATCTTACCCAGTGGCATGCGAAAGCTCTCCTGAAGCGAAAAACACAACAGACAAACGTCCGGCGGGCACAGGCGACTGAGCCGCCGATTTTCTCATTGTGCTATCATAACAAACAGGGGCCGTTTGCCTAGCGGGATGGCCGGCCATCCCGACCCGCGCCGCATGGCCGCGGTCGACTGTGGAAACCGAGCGGACACGGCGGCGCGCGCCTTGCTTGTCAGTAAGTCGAGGCGGAGTAGAATCTAGAAGTCGACCTGGGCTGGGGGGTGAAGGGAGAATTAGGATGACTGCGTGGTGGCTTGCGGCGCTTGGCGCGACGGGAGTTGCCCTGGCGCTGGGCACGTTGATGGTTTTGTGGCGGCCCATCCGCGGTCGGCTTCGCGAGCAGGAGTTGGCCCGGGCGCGACGCGACTTTCATCGCCAGCGCGAGCACCTCGAAGCCCGCTTCGTCCAGTTGGCCGGGCGAAGCGGCAAGCCGCGCGGCCTGGAGTGGGTCCGCTGTGACTTCGACGACGACGTGATCTACGCACGCAACCGCCGTAGTGGCGAGCTGTCGGCGCTGGTCGGCGTGACCATTGGGTTTGAGGCCGTCGAAGGGGGCGGCATGGAAGACGTCGAGGCCGTGGGCAACCTGCGCGCCGCCACCGCCGTGTTTCATGTCCTGAAAGGCGCCTGGTCCACCGAGGGCCGGGCCCTGTTCAATCTCAACCCCACCGAAGCCATCGCCTACTACCACGACAACCTGGAGCTCGTCGGACAGGAAGTCGCCCATCCGGGTTGAACGAGTGGGTGTCAGACGGTAGACAGTAGACGGGGAAGGGGACAGGTTACAGGGGACAGGGAACAGCAGGAACGAAGAATCAAATTCTCCGGCTGCACCCTGTCAACTGTTACCTGCCTTCTGTAGCTGGCCCCGGCGCGCCGGGACCAGCAGCCTGACAACAAATTCCCCGGCCTCACAGAGGCCAGCTACAGAAGAAGGCGCGGAGAAGCATACAGATCGCACTGGTTTGATCGCTGGAAGATTAAAAAGTTTTGTGCGCCGCCGTCCGTTCGGGCCGCGGCAATCTTGGTTGTTGACGCTGTTGGTGAGCGCTCCGCCGCGGTTGTCCGATACGGCGAGCGGCGCACAGGGGACCATTTGGCTGGCTGCCGCGAACTCGTGCCCACAGTCGCCCGGTCCCTGGCCTGTGGTTAAGATTCCGCGGTTTATCCCAGCACTTTCGATTTCGGCTCAGCTACCCAGGCGCGCCAAAAATTCTCCTTGATCCGTGACTCGATGGCTGGGGCTGGCGGAATTCCTTGCCAGATTCCCATGGCACG
>CAZUPX010000501.1:0-7399 GCA_964622155.1 uncultured Planctomycetaceae bacterium
ACGCCCACCAGCACAATCTCGGTCAGCGGCCCGGCATAGTCAAAATTCGAAATGGGCCGCGGTCCGCCCTTGCAGGCGGCGATCCACTCTTCGTAATGCCCTGCCGAGCGGGGCATGGTTTTGGGAACGGCCTTGGCCTGCTCGCCCAGTTCGCGCGGCAGCACCTCGGGCATGCCGCCGTGCGAACCGTGAAACATCTTTCCCTTGCTACCGACGTACAGCACGCCGTTTCCGGGGAGCCGCTGCCCCGCGTGCATCTCGGGCGGGGCAGGGGGCATCAGCCCGCCTTCGTACCAGGTCATGCGGACTGCCGGCTGGTCACCGCGAGCGGGGAACTCGAACGTGATCGTGGCGGCGATCGGATAGGTCTCGAAATTCGGCTTGCCGTCGATGATCGACCCGTCGAGTGTGGCGGTGGCTTCGACGGCCGTCGGTGCGCCGAGCCCGAGCGCCCACACGGGATGGTCGATGATGTGGCAACCCATGTCGCCCAGCGCGCCGGTGCCAAAATCGCGCCAGCCGCGCCACTGCACGGGACAGTAGGCCGGGTGATAAGGCCGCTCGTGAATCGGGCCCAGCCACAAGTTCCAATCGAGCGTGGAGGGCACGGGCGGGGTGTCCTTAGGGCGGCCGATGCCTTGCTTCCACAGCAGGCCAGCCCGATCGGACCAAACGTGGACTTCGGCAATCTTGCCGATCACGCCGGCCTGGATCCATTCGTTGGTCAGCCGCGAGCCTTCGGTGGCGTGTCCCTGGTTTCCCATTTGGGTGGCAACGCCGGCCTCGTGGGCCGCCTTGGTCAGCTCGCGGCACTCGTACAGAGTATGCGTCAGCGGCTTTTGGCAATAGACGTGCTTGCCCGCGCGGATCGCGGCCATGGCGGCCACGGCGTGAATGTGATCGGGGGTGCCAACGGTGACGGCGTCGATGTTGGCGGCCTCCTTGTCGAGCATGACGCGAAAGTCCTTATACCGCCGCGCGGACGGAAACGCGTTGAATGAGCCGGCGGCTCGCTGCTCGTCGACGTCGCATAGTGCGACGATGTTGGCGCCGTTCTTGGCATGGACGCCGATATCGCCGCCGCCCATTCCGCCGGCCCCGATGCCGGCCACGTTCACGCGCTCGCTGGGCGCCAGATATCCGCCGCCACCCAAGACGTGTCGCGGGACGATCGTGAAGCCAAGTGCCATCCCGCCGGCGGCGGCCAGAAAAGCACGGCGTGATTTGCGAGTCGTGCCGGCAGGCTTACGGCTTGCGTTGTCCATCGTGGTTATTCCTCATGACCCTTCGAGGCGTCGAGACTGTGACGCATTATGGTCCAACTGCACAAGGCGAGGCAAGAAACGGACCAATTAACCCGCGGCCACGACCGCGGCGGTCGACCGGGCGATCATCAGCTCTTCGTCGGTGGGAATGACATAGACGCCGACACGACTGCCCAGCGGCGAAATCAGCGTGCCGCCGGCATCGTTCGCCGTTTCGTCGATCGCGATCCCGAAGCATTCCAGCCCTGTGCAGACTCGGCGGCGTATTTCTGGTGAATGCTCGCCGATTCCACCCGAAAAAACCAGCGTGTCCAATCCGCCGAGTGCCGCCACGTAGGCTCCGATCCACTTTTTGGCCTGATAACAAAACAGCGCGATCGCCTCGGCGGCGCGCGGGTCAGTGGCCTGTTTGGCCAGCAGTTCTTGCATGTCGCCCGTGGTTTCCGAGACACCAGCCAAACCCGAGTGTTGGTTGACCATGTCGTTGAATTGTTCGCTCGTCATGCCTTCGACGCGCGACAGGAATGCGACCAGGCCCGGATCAAGATCGCCCGAGCGCGTCGCCATCGGCATTCCAGCCGTCGGTGTGAAGGCCATCGTCGTGTCGATGCTGTGTCCGCCGCGCACCGCGGCCAAACTGGCGCCGGCGCCAAGGTGAGCCAGGATGATCCGGCCGGCGGCCTGCCGTGGAGCAAGTCGAGCCAACTCTTCCATCAAGTAGGCGTACGACAATCCGTGGAAGCCGTAGCGTTCGACCCCCAACCGCTCGAATCGCCTCGGGATGGGCAGGATGCGCGCCACGCGCGGCATGCTGCGGTGAAATGCCGTGTCAAAACACGCTACCTGTGGCACGCGCGGCCAGCGCGCGGCAATGGCCTCGATCAACTGAATTTCCGCCGGCAAGTGTTCCGGATCAAAATCGCTGATTTTCTTTAGTTCGTCGAGAAGAGGCTGGTCGACGCGCCGCGGTTCATAAAACCGCGGACCGCCATGCACGACTCGGTGGCCGATCGCGCCCATGTCGCGCAGTGACGCGTGTTGTGTGAGCCAGTCCGTGAGATAAGCGACGCAGTCGCCATGCTGTCGCGGATCGAGTGTCTCGGAAAATCGTTCGCCGGTGCGTAGATTGGTCGCGCTGAACACTGCGTTTGGCCGCCCGATCCGTTGGATGGCGCCCAACAGTTGCCGGTCGGACACGTCGCCGTCGTGCACCGCGTAGGCAGCGAACTTGAGGCTCGACGAGCCTCGATTGATGGTCAAGACAGCGTTCATCGCGCGTGGGTGTCCGGTGTTACTCGAGTCGTCCAGCGCGGCCATTATGCCCGATTTGGCGACCGAGCGTCGACCGCTGTTGTCAGGGCGCGATGTCCAACAAAGGAGCTGTGCGGGCTATGCGGTCTGTGAGTTTTGTGATCCCGGTCTCACCGCTTCAAACTCTTGTACCGATTCGGCCCAATAATCTGGGCCATCCGGACACCAAGGGAAAGCTAGATTTATGCTGTTGCACGTCGAGGGGTGTACCGCGCGCCGCACGGACAGTCGATCCGCGCTTAAAAAATGACAAACCACGAGATGAAGATGTCCACCGATACCTGCGAAATCGACGAGCTGCTTCGCTCCGCGCTGTTGTCGGGCGACGACTTCTGGCCAGCGGAGCCGAAGTCGATCCGCGAGACGGGCTTGAGCAGCAGTTACATCGAGGGTCTGACTTGCAAATTACTGGCCACCACCGGCACGGCCAGCGGACGGAGTATCGCCGAGACGATCTGCTTGCCATTCAGCATTTTCCGCGAATTATTCGACTCGCTTCGCACGCGACAAATTGTCACGCATGCCGGCGCGGCGCCGCTTAACGACTATTACTACGCGTTGACTGAGCATGGACAATCCCGTGCTGCGACCTACTTGAAAGCATGTGCTTACATTGGTCCAGCGCCAGTGCCGCTGACCCACTATATAAACTCGGTTCACGCGCAGGCCATTACCTGGGCGACCCCCAAATACGATCAGTTGACGGAGGCGTTTCGCGGCATTTCGGTCGAACCAAAACTGTTCGCCAAGCTGGGACCGGCCGTCAACTCTGGCGCTGGTATGTTTCTCTACGGTGCGCCGGGCAACGGCAAATCGACCATTGCCAAGCGGATCACGAGCTGTTTCGGACAGAAAATCTGGATTCCCTACGCGATTCTGGAAAGCGGGCAGCTCATCAAGTTTTACGACGCTGCCTTTCATCAAGTCGTCGAGCAAGATGATGGAGCACCGCCCTGCTCGAAAGAGAAAGACGCTCGGTGGACGCAGATTTGGCGGCCCACGGTTGTCGTTGGCGGTGAGCTGACCATGGACGATCTCGAGATTCATCATCATCGCGACAGCAACGTCAGCGAAGCCGCGCTGCAGATGAAGAGCAACTGTGGGTCACTATTGATCGATGACTTCGGCCGCCAGCAAGTCGCGCCACGCGATCTGTTGAACCGCTGGATAATTCCGCTCGAGTGTCGGCACGACTTCTTGAGATTGGCCAACGGTAAGAGAGTTCAAGTGCCCTTCGAGCAATTGATTATTTTCTCGACCAATCTGGAACCCGAAGACCTCGTAGACGAGGCGTTCCTGCGCCGCATTCCCTACAAGATCGAGGTTGGTGATCCATCGGCCGAGGAGTTCCATTATCTGTTCCGGCTGTACAGCGAATCGCTCAACTGCGAGTACCGCAAGGACGTGGTCAACTACTTGATCGATACGCATTACGGACCACGAAATCGCGCGATGCGCCGCTGCCACCCGCGAGATCTGCTGAGTCAGATCCGCAGTTATTGTCGATATCATGACTTGGATTTCGAGCTGCGACCCGAATACTTCGACCAAGTTGTGGAATGTTACTTTGCGATGGTCTTGAAGGAACGCTGCAAGGAACGATCGGACCAGTAGCGTCCTGTCGACAGAATAATACGTGATTTGCCATGACAACCGACACCGCCATTGCCGCGACCTTCAACAAACAGGAGCCAATCCCGGGCTACATCACTAAGGAGCTCTTGGGCGCGGGAGGCTACGGTGAAGTCTGGAAAAGCCACGCGCCGGGCGGGCTCTTCAAAGCCGTCAAATTCATCTACGCCGAATCGACTTCCAAACGAGCGTCGCGCGAATTGCTGTCTCTCAACCGCATCAAGGAAGTGCGGCATCCCTTCTTGCTCTCCATCGAGCGGATCGAAGTCATCGACGGCAACGTGGTCATCGTTACCGAGCTGGCTGACCAAAGCCTCAAGCGGCACTACCAAAAGCAGCGAGCCAAGGGACTTCCGGGTCTTCCCCGCGAGGAACTGCTGGGATACCTGCACGACGCCGCCGAAGCCCTGGACTACATCTACGACAACTATTCGCTGCAGCACCTGGATATCAAGCCCGAGAATCTACTCCTGGTGGGCAATCGGGCGAAGGTTGCCGATTTCGGATTGATCAAGAATCTCTACGATCGCTCGGCCTCGATGGTCGAGGGGCTGACGCCGATCTATGCCCCACCGGAGCTCTTCGAGGGCAAGCCCAATCGGTACAGCGATCAATACAGCCTGGCGATCGTCTACCAAGAGATGTTGACGGGTAAGTTGCCGTTTGACGGGACGACGACGGCCCAGTTGGCGGCTCAGCACCTACATATGGCACCTGCGCTGTCCGCTTTGCCGAAAAGTGATCGGCCGATCATTGCCCGGGCACTGTCCAAGGATTCCATGCAGCGATTTCCGAATTGTCGGGCACTGGTAGAGGCGCTGGTCGATGCCGGCAAGGATGAACCACGAGGCAAACACGAAACGATCCTTGAGCGCAATCGCAACAATCCGGCCCCGCCTAAGGCACCATGCGTAACCGAGGACTTGGAAGAGGGCTTGATTGAGATGGCAGCGTTGCAAGCGACCGCCTCGATCGAGCCCAGGTCAGTTTCGCAGTTGCCGCCGATCGAGCTGGACGACGACACGGACACGCACTACGAGCCGGTTTTGTTGATCGGCATCGGCGGTGCGGCGACGCACGTGTTTCGCAGGTTGCGCCGGCGGATACACGATCGTTTGGGAGCGATGGATACGATTCCCGCGGTCCAGATGTTGTTAATCGACACCGACGTCAAAAGCCTTAACAGGGCAATCGACGGTGAACCCGAATCGGCCCTCGACGCCAATGAGCGACTTCCCATGCCGTTGCGTCGAAGCGAGGATTATCGCTCGACCACAGGAAATATCCTGGGCTCGATCAGTCGGCGTTGGCTATACAATGTGCCCTACAGCCTCCAGACCGAAGGATTCCGGCCTTTAGGCCGTCTGGCGATGATCGACCATTCCAAGCGGCTGCTTGAGCGATTGCGACAATCGTTCGTGAAAATCACAAGCGAGGAAAGCATTTCCAGGACCGCGCAATCCACCGGTCTGAATTTTGTTTTGCGACAACCGCGCGTCTTCATCGTTGCCTCCACGGCTGGTGGAACCGGAAGTGGCATGGTGATCGACGTCGCGTACGCCGTGCGCTCGATCCTTGCCAAGCTCGACCTCCCGGACGGCAACGTCCATGGCATTCTAATGCATTCGACCGGCAGGGGACCTGGCGATCACGACAAGGCGATTGCCAACTCCTACGCCACGCTCAGCGAGCTCTGGCACTACTCGCGACCCGGCCACTGCTATCCGGGCGACCGAGGTTGCGACCTGCCGGCGTTTCATGGCAACAATCGCACGTTTTCGAGCTGCTACTTCGTGCATTTGGGCGACAATCTGACCGAGCTGCAATTCGACGTTGCGACTGACCCGGTCGCCGAATACCTCTACTCGAGCGCCATGTCGCCGGCGGCCCGCTTTCTCGACAAGTGCCGGCACTTGGAATACGTTCGCTGGGGGACCGAGCTGACCGAGCCAGTGCTGCGAACCTTCGGCTTGTGCCAGTTGGGCGGCTCGAACAGCGATATCCCAACGATCGTGGCCGAATTGCTGTGCAGGGATCTGGTTGGCCAGTGGCGCAACGGAGCTCCGGCCGATGCCGGCCAGACCGCTCCACTACTCACCGTTACCGCCGCGCTGACGCCGTCGCACGACGAAATGACGCACTCCCGTTTAATGGCCGTCGATGCTCAGGCGGCAGCAAAGGCCATCGAGCTCGGTATCGACGTGGATGAGATGAGGAGGGCCGCGCGAGAGATCCTCGACCAAGAGCTGTCATGCGACGTGGAGTCCCATTTCGCCAGGTTGATCGCGGCAACGCTTAAGTCGAATCCGGTCAATGGCGGTCAAAGTGACTGCGCACAAATCGTCGCTACCATAGATACAGCGCTGGCAGGTGGCGACGACGTGGCGCTCAACTCATTGAACACGGTGCTGAATACGCGCCTCGAAGGGCGAGCAGGAAAGCTCGCGGCCTCCGTTTGCGATTGGATTTTCGACCTCGTCGACGCGCCCGATGGCACGGCAGGCGCGAAGCACGCGGCAGAGTGGTTTCAAGCCCACCTGCGTGACCTGCAAGCAACCACAACGACTCTAGCCGTCCGTCTGCGCGAGGAGGCCCTCACGCTCCATCACGCGCTGCTGCGCCGGTCCAATGACAATCGTGGTGCGACGGCAAGACTATGGGCGGGTAGGAAACGTGTCCCTGAGTTGGAAAGCCATTTGCTTGACTACGCACGCGTCCAGATCGAACAGGCCGTAGTTTGTTCGATCAATCGATGGTTGCGCTTAGTCGAAGCGCAGGTGACAGCGGAGCTCGATCGCCTGCAGGTGTTTTGGAAGGACCTCAACGCCATGACTGGTGCGTTTCATGTTTCGCAGTCCGTCGACGAGATCTTCGCACACTACGCCGGTTCGGAGATTGTTCCCAGCCACTGGCGAGAACTCATCGGCGAGCTCGTCAATCGGCGACAGCAACTCGTGGCCGCACTGGACCGCGACATCGAGGAGAAACTGGGCGTCGGGCCACACAAGCTGCGCTGGTATCTGACCGAGGGCCATCCAATTCATATCAAACTGCCGGCGCAGTTGCGAGCAGCTGCACGCCAGTTGATCCTTTTGGCCATGCAGAACGTCACCGTATCACGACTGGGCGGCAACGCCGGGGAGCCTGTCGAATCCTCTGACTATCGCCAATGCGTGGCAGCGGCACGGCCC
>CAZUPX010000502.1:0-1832 GCA_964622155.1 uncultured Planctomycetaceae bacterium
TCCTCGCAGGTGAGGGTGGCCTTCAGGTTGACAGGCGCGCCCACAGACTGGTTGGCGAATCCGACCTGGTAGACCACGGTTTCCCCGGCATCGAGGAAGTAGTCACCGCGACCGCCGACCGTACGGCCCACGTCGCAACCACCGGTGACGACCGTTCTGCGAGCGTTCTCGTTTCCGGTGCCACGGACCGGCAGCGAACCGATACCGAGGAGCACCTTCCCAAAAAACGGCTGGCAGTTGACCGTAGAGATGCCGACTGTGTCTTCAGGCTCCGGCGAGCCGCCCACAGGGCCGAGGGCGGGAGTCTTGTCATCATAGGTCGCTATCACTGTCCAGCCGTCCGCCACTTCGAGGACGCCGTTGTACGGCACAGGGTTCAGTCCGCCGCGAGCGGCCATGTGCTGGACCGGTATGGAGTTGGAGTTGTACTGGATATCACGTCCAACTCGGAGGGTGGAGGCGCCGAAAAGCGTCGCATCCGTCGTGAATACGAAGTTGCGCTCCTCGTCCACGACATTGCCGTTGGCGTCTTTCGCCTGCACCTTCGAATTTGTATCAACGGAGGCGGCAGGTGTCGACTGCCTTGCGGCACAGGCAGGCGACCCGGCTCCAACGCACCGGGTGTTGTCGGTGACCCTCATGTTGAGGGCAGCATCGGAGCAGTCGTAAACGTTTCGGTTCAGCGTGACAACACTGTTCTGCCTGTCCGTCGCCATGGGACCCGCGACGGCAAGAGCAAATGGCTGGCCGAAGTTGCCGACACCAACGAGCTGGACGTCGTCACCAGCTGCCGCCACGTTGCACATTCCATTCGCACCACTGCCGAGCACCGACCCGATCGTGCCGTTTCCGAGGCGGAATGGCAGGGGCGTGTCATCGGTAGCCCCTTGCAGCGTATCCAGCGTGTTGTTGGCGCCTGGGGCCACACACGGGGAATTGGGCACCGGCACCTGGCCCACCGCTGTCGGGAAATTCACCCTGATGCGGTACCTGCCCTGGCTGCCGCCGCTGCGGGTCTGGCCGAAGAACGTCGGATCACCCATGTAATGGAGCGCGACCGATTCGGTCGTGTTCTTGTGATCGAAATCGTTCTGTGGGAACGTGGTGAAGTTAGGGTCAAGAACGAATGTCCCCGCGTTGCACTGGGCATACAGCGAGAACTGACCCCCGAAATCAGCGAACTGATTGCCACGGTAGTATCTGACGAACGCGTTGGTCGCGTCGGCGTCGAGGTAGGGAGCGTCGCCGCCATTCGCAGACGCCTTGCACGAGCCGCACCCCGGCCCAGTGGCGGTACAGAGGCCGCCAGCCCTCAGGTCGTAGTCACCGTCGATCACTTCCAGGTTGATGTCGTTTATGAGGCTCTCACCTGGCGCATCGTAATAGGCCATGGACACGCGGAACTGGTCGTAGCCGTGGCGGCGGTATACGTCAAAGGAGACCGACCCGCCGTTGGGGACAACGCCGATTCCGGTCGTGCTGCCGTCCGCTGCCGGCGCGTTCGGGTCCCGGCGCATGCCGCCATCGAACCTTTCGTCGGCAACAAGCAGAGCTGACGGAACGTTTGTGAGCGGTTCAATGTTCGTGGTATTCGGCGAGCGGCGCTCCCTTCGGTAGTTGCTCAACGGGAGCGTGTTCGCCAATTCGACCTTGCCGTATCCCTGTTCTGTCCGGCACCGTAGCGGGCCTTTGCCGAAGCAGGAAGCAATCGGCGCGGACGTTGCTCCGTTTCCTGAGGCAAAGTCCGTGCTGTTGACCAGCAGGGCTTTCACGAGAGAACCGGACATCACGCCGAGCTCGTCATTCGGGTCTCTCGAGCCCGTCGGATAGAA
>CAZUPX010000503.1:0-5135 GCA_964622155.1 uncultured Planctomycetaceae bacterium
GTCGAGCTGACCCGCCTTGGCCACTTCACCCGCCATGGCCGCCAGCAGTTTGTCCAGCGTCTGCGCCGTGATGACCCCGCCGGGCAACGCCCAGGCAAAGAACACTCCGACAGCTTCGATCCCCTCTTCTTCCAGTCCCTCGAAGAATCCGCCGACCTCGTGATGCGCTTCCTGATACTCGGTGCGAATCGCGCGGCCGGCAAGCAGGGCTCCTTGTTCAAAGTGCTCCCAGGTGGTCGGCCGATCTAAGAACGTGTTCGATTCATGCTGTAGCCCGACGATCCCCACGCGCATCAGAGCACTCCATATTTCCGAAATACTTCCGTCGCGGTCGCCCCCGCGCGAATCTCGTCTCGCACCGTGTTCTCGGCCACGATCTTGTCGTGGGCTTTCGCCAGCACCTCGCGCTCGACAGCACGCGGCACCACGACCACGCCGTCGGCGTCGGCCAACACGACGTCGCCCGGCGCAATGCGTACACCGCCGATCTCGACGTCGACATCCACAGCCTTGACCCGCTGCCGGTGCAGGCTGTCGCGCGGCGAGGTGCCCCGTGCGAAAACCGTAAAGCCCATGTCGTTCATTTTAACCACGTCGCGCACGGCGCCATCGACAATCACACCTACGCAGCCGCGACTGCGGGCGGCGGTGGACAGCAATTCGCCCCATACGGCCGAACGCATCGACCCGCCGGCGGCCGCGATCAGGACGTCACCCTGTCGGCAGCCATCGACCGCCTGCAGTTCCAGTTCGTAGGGTCGCGGATCGACGTCGTCAATGTCTTCCCAGAGGGTTGTTTTCGCCCGTCCCAGCAGCAGTTCGTGGCCGCTGACGCGCGTCAGCTCCACGCCCACGACCTGGTTGCGCAATCCGAGAGCGTCCAACACGTCGGCCACCACGGCGCTGTACAGCACGTGGCGCAGGGGGGGCAAATCGAACGGACCATTCGCATTCATTGAAATACTCAGGCCGAAGTCAAAAAGTCGACGTGCAGGGTATCCGGTGCCAGTTCCAGTTGCCAGTCTACACACGGCCCGTGTCGGCTCAAAAAGCTGACCCGACGGCCAGGCACAGGCTCGTAATTTCGACTGTTGTCTGACGATTGGGTTGCCTCGCGCGCTTCATTTTGGGTGAGGTGCTTGGCGCCTTGGAGCGGTCCGATACAATGAATATCAAATAAAATTGTTCAGTATTCATTCCTGGAGGGTGCTCAGAATGAACCCTGCGACACGGCTCCCCGCAACCGAGCCCTCACGAACCGCCAAGCGCTGGCCCGAGGTGCGCGGACATTGGTTGCTCGGCAATTTGCGAGCGCTACAGCGCGAACCGCTGGCGCTCTATCACGATGCCTGGACGCGGCATGGCGATTACATCCGCTTGCGAGCCATACCGGGCTACTACTGGTACTTCATCTCGCATCCCTCGGCCATCGAGCACGTGCTGCAGACTGCGGCCAAGAACTATCGCAAGCCCGACATGTTTTACAACTCGGTGAGCTTGCTGGCCGGGGATGGCATTTTGACCAGCGAGGGCGAACTGTGGCGCACGCAGCGCAAGCTCGTGCAGCCGGTCTTTGCGCGTCATCAGGTGGCTCGGCTCGGCGGACACATCACGAGCGGCATCTCGGACCTCGTCTCGGCGTGGGACCGCGACACCGACGGCCGCACGCTCGATGTCTTGCCCGAGATGATGCGTCTGGGCCTGCGAATCATCAGCACGGCGCTATTCAGCACCGACATCAGCGGCGATGCCGACTCGATCGGCCAGGCGTATCGCACGGCCTTCGAGTATGTCAGTCTGAAGTTTAACGGTCGATTCCTGGCTCCCCGCTGGATGCCCACTCCAACCAATCGGCGATTCGCCGCGGCCAAGGCCGTGCTGGATCGCGTTGTACTCGACCTGATTTCCAAGCGTCGCGGCGGGTCGCCGCACAGTGACATGCTCGACCGTGACATGCTCGACCGGCTGCTGGCCGCGCAGGACGAGCAATCCGGGGCGGGCATGAGCGACCAACAGCTCAAAGATGAGGTCATCACATTGCTCACGGCCGGTCACGAGACGGGTGGCGCCGCGCTGTCGTGGGCCTGGTACCTGCTGGCCACGCATCCCGATGTTCAAGAGGCCTTGCACGACGAAGCCCGCGGACACTTGCAAGGCCGAATGCCGCAGGTCGACGACCTGGCGTCGATGCCGCTGGCCACCGCGGTGTTCGAAGAGACGATGCGCTTGTATCCGCCGGCTTGGGGAGTTCCGCGCGAGACGATCGAGGACGACGAGATCGAGGGCTACCCCTTGCCGGCCAAGAGCACGCTTGTGGTCTCGCAATACATCGCACATCGACACCCCGAGTTCTGGCCGAACCCCGATCGGTTTGACCCGCGGCGGTTTCTGCCGGGTGCGGGCGACGGCCGGCCGAAATTTGCGTTCTTCCCCTTTGGTGGCGGGCCGCGCGTGTGCGTGGGCAATCACTTTGCCATGCTCGAAGGACCGCTAGTTCTGGCGGCGCTGGCCCAGCGATATCACTTCACGCTTGTGCCGGGCCACCCGGTGGTGCCCGACCCCACCTTTACGCTGCGGCCCAAGCACGGAGTGCAAATGGTCGTGCGGAGGCGATCGTGAACAAGAGTCCAACCGAGCGCCGACTGGGAGACGAGGGCCGTCCCATTTTCCTCCCCGACCTGCGGCGCGCCGGGCGTGCCCGCCGCAAGATCGGGACAGTCCGCGACAGTTCTCGCCTCAGCCCGAAGCACCAGGCCATCATCGACGCGGCTCGCGCGCGATTCAACTACTACGGGATTTTCAAGACGACGATGCAGGAGATCGCCACCGACGCGGGCACGGCCGTCGGCACGTTGTACCGGTACTTCAAGAGCAAGGACGATTTGATCGTGGCCTGCGCCGAGGAGTTTGTCGAGCACCATCGCCAGCAGGCTCAGGCGATCCTGGCGGAAGACACGTCGGCCGACGAAAAGCTGCGTAAGTATGTCGTGGCCCGCTTTCGACAGGCCGCCGAGATGCGTACCGGCTCGCGTCACGCGGCCGAGCTGGCACGGGTGGTGCTGCGCCTCAAGCCCGATCGGTTGCGGGAAGAGGGGACGATGATGTGGGGCATCATCACCGAGATCGTCGAGCTTGGCGTGCGCGAGCGCGTATTTCGCGTGGTCGATCCCGTGGGCGACTCGAAAGTGTTTTTGTACGCGATCGCCTGCTTCTTTCCCAACGCGCTTGGCGAGCCGATCGTGCCGCCCGACGAGCAAGAGCTACTGGTGGTCGTGGACTGGTTTGTCGACACCTGGAAGCAGACGGCAAGAAAGCCGACAGCACGGCCAGCGGTCCGGTAAGCGACCACGCGGGCCCAAAACGAAACAGTCAGTGATGTCCCTTTTCTTTGTGCAGCTATGGGTGAGTGCCCGTAAGCAAGCGACGTCCGAGGCCGGCAAGCATTGCTCGGTAGACTCGATCCTTTGCAATGAGTTCGATGATCGCTTCAAATTCCGCCGTGAATAGCGTTGATCTAGTAACTGTGACCGAATTTGAACGCCGGATCGCTGCTGGAGCCTCCCTAATTGAAGCTGAATCGGCCTTGATCAGGGCTCCTGGGTAGGATCCCTCGATTTTGTTCTTTGCCTTTGGCGTGCGGTTCCGTCTTCCCATGATTCGCCAGTATAGCACAGGGCGGCCGGACCGCGGTATTCTGGTTGGTTTCCGACCTGCGCCGAAGCGACCGTCACCGGACGATCCGGAAGCCGAAAGACGCACGCTGGAATCAACGAAGGACCGGAACACGATGAGCCAAGTTGTCATCGAAAACCCGATCATCAACTCGCCCTTCGACGAGCCGACGCGCCATTTCAAATTCAGCGACGAGGGCATCACCGACGAGGTGGTCGACGGCCGCCGGACCAGCTCATACTTCGTCCCCATCGCCAAACCGAAGAAGCAGGGTGCCAAGCAGAAAGTTTTCGATACGGAGTGGACGCAAGACCGCATCGAAGAGAACAAACTCGTCAATGACATCCGGCGCCGCGTCGTCCTGTGGCGGCAGGGCGGCTACGTTGGCGTGACGCCGACGACCGCACGTTTGATTGCCTACTGGACCGATCCCAACCGCGAGAAGAAACTCTTCTTCTGCCAGAACGAAGCCCTCGAAACCGCCATCTACATCACCGAGGTCGCCAAGAAGTACGGAGATGCTTGGATCGAGAACGCGATTCGTGAGGCAAACGACACATCGAACCCCGGACTTCCGCGCACGGCGTTCAAAATGGCGACCGGCTCCGGCAAGACCGTCGTCATGGCCATGCTCATTGCCTGGCACACGCTCAACAAGCTGGCCAACTCGCAGGACGCTCGCTTCTCGGACACGTTCCTGATCGTCACGCCCGGCATCACGATTCGCGACCGGCTGCGCGTGCTGCTGCCGAACGACCCGGACAATTACTTCCGCCAGCGCGACATCGTTCCGGCCCAATGGCACAAGGACCAGCTCGGGCAGGCTAAAATCCTCATTACCAACTATCACGCCTTCCTACTGCGTGAGAAGGTCGCTGCCGGCAAGCTCACGAAATCGATTCTTGCCGACGGGCAGCCAAGTCCGTTCACTGAAACCCCCGACCAGATGGTGCGCCGCGTCTGCCGCGAACTGAGCACCAAGAAAAACATCGTCGTCCTCAACGACGAAGCCCATCACTGCTACCGCCGCAAACCCGATGGCGAGGATGAAAAACTCACCGGCGATGATCGCGTCGAAGCCAAGCAACGCGACGAAGAGGCCCGCGTCTGGATTTCCGGCATCGAGGCAGTGAAAGCCAAGATCGGGGTGAAAGCCATCTACGACCTTTCAGCGACGCCGTTCTTTCTGCGCGGGTCGGGCTACCCCGAAGGTACGCTCTTCCCGTGGGTCGTCTCCGACTTCTCTCTCATCGACGCCATCGAGGCCGGAATGGTTAAAGTACCACGCGCGCCTGTGGCCGACGACTCGATGATCGGGGGGCAGCCCACCTATCGTGATCTGTGGCTGCGCATCCGCGGGAACCTACCCAGGAAGGGCCACAAGATGGACGCCGTCGGTGGAGAACCCGAACCCCCCATCCAACTGCTAAGGGCGCTCCACAGCCTCTATAGTAACTACGAGA
>CAZUPX010000504.1:0-2107 GCA_964622155.1 uncultured Planctomycetaceae bacterium
CGACCGATACGGCCCTACTAATCGGCAAACTCACCCCATCACTTTGACCCAACTGAACCGCCACCAAAAAACAAAGTCCTCCCCACCCCACACACCCATACCCACCTCTCCAAAACCCCACCAATCCTGCCCAGTTTGACATTTGGAGGGACTTTGCTTTGATGGGCAAATTGCCGCGTATTTTGTGTGTTTGCGCGTGGACCAGGTTTGGCCGTCGTACGTACTTACGGTGGCGGCGTGTTCGTTGACAGCAAGGGTGGTGTAAGTAGGATGAAAGAGGTGGTCTACCTCCCAGCGCGGACGACGGCGGCGCCAGCGTCTTTGCCCCGGCTCGGTGAGCTTGGGTTTCCAATCGTGGCGATTTCGCGACGCGATGCGCTTTCGGGGCGCAATCTTGTTGGCGCCCCGTGAGCCAAGTTGACAACCGCATCTCTGTTAACATTCTTGGGGTTTTCTTAAGACATGAAACGCCTGAACGTCAAACTCGCCCTGTGGTTGGTGGTCATTACCTTGGTTTCTGTGGTGGGCGTGCACTTCTTGCACGGATATCAGCTCGATCGCAACGCGGTCTTGTTGCGATTGCAAGCCGAAAAGGCGAAGGACAGCGGCGACGTCAAGGAAGCGATCAAGCAATACAACCAGTATCTGAAATATCGCGGCGACGATCGCGAAGGTTACCGGGAGCTGGCGAGCCTGGTGGTGAGCTCGGCCAAGGAAGCCGGATCAAACTTGCGCGACAAGGTGCAGGCATTCAACATCCTGCAGGAGGCCATCCGTCGGCACCCCGATCTGACGGAGGTCCGTCGATCGCTGATCGACTTCTCGATTCTCATGCGGCGCTTTGGAGACGCGTTGGACCACATCCAATACCTTACGGACGAGGGCAAATCCGACTCAAGTTTGGATTTAAAAGCTGCGGAATGCTATTTGTACTCCCGCGAAGACGACAACGCGCTCAAACGGCTCTATGAAGTAGTCGGATTTGACGCGGCGACGGCGCAATTCAAGCCGGAGCCGGGACCGGGCGCTAAGGAGATCAAGGCGTTTGAACTGTTGACTCAGATTCTGCGCCGCAAGGGCGATCCCAAGCGTGCGAACGAAGCGATGGCCAGACTGGTGGAATGGAATCCCGACTCGGCAAAGGCGCACCTGACTCGCGCCAATTACCTGGCCGGAATCGCCCCAAATCAAGAAA
This sequence comes from uncultured Planctomycetaceae bacterium, assembly GCA_964622155.1. Classification (GTDB taxonomy): domain Bacteria; phylum Planctomycetota; class Planctomycetia; order Pirellulales; family PALSA-1355; genus CAZUPX01. The sequence continues at coordinate 1,196 of CAZUPX010000504.1, forward strand.
CTGGCACCCCCGCCGAACGAGAGGTTGCGTTCAAAGCGTTGCTTGCCGAAGCAAAAACGGAAATGGAACGTGCGTATGAACTGGCCCCCGAAGACGTGGACGTGCTGCTCATGGTGTCCGCCTTCGCGATGGGCGATCGCGATTTCGCGAAGGCACAGGATGTTCTCGATCGCGCATTGAAGGCGGCTCCCACACGAGGGGACGTATACCTGCGTCTGGCCCAACTGGCGAATATGCAGCAAGACCCAAAGCTGGCAGCGGAGCACCTCGAGAACGGCGTCAAACATTCGCCCGATGTGCAGTTCCTATTGCCAATGCTCGTCGAACTCCGGCTTCGCATGAAGCAGTTGGATTTGGCGCGGGCCGGTTGCAAGGCGATGCACGAACGCGAAAACTTCCGGCCAGAATCAGTGCGATACTTAGAGGCCCAAATTTTAATGGCCGAAGGCGATTTCTGGCAGGCGGCTCGTGAATTCGAGGCGGTGCGGCCAGCGATCTCGCGGACTGGGGGCGATGGGGCCGCGGCGCCGGTCGACGCCGCGTTGGGACGATGCTACGAGGTGCTTTCCCAACCGGATCGGCAGTTGGAGGCTTTTCGCCGCCTGCTGCGGACGAGTCCCACGGATCTGACTGCACGGGTGGGCGAGGCAACGGCGTTGCAGGCATTGGGTCGATACGACGAGGCTGGCACCGATATCGAGTTGCTCGCGGCCAACGCGGAGCAGTTTTCGATGATTCAGCCGATTGTCTTGCAAATGCTGATCACGGACAACGTGCAGAGGCCTGCGGCCGCGCGCGACTGGAAAGATGTCGATCGCATCGCCGCACTAATTCTCGCAGACCCCACTCGGTCCGAATTGGACAATACCCTGTTGAAATCCGACCTGGAGTTGCTGAAGGACAATCCCGACG
>CAZUPX010000505.1:0-2178 GCA_964622155.1 uncultured Planctomycetaceae bacterium
AAGTACGCCTGCCGGTACTGCAAAGACGGCGTGGCAAGCCCACCGCCGCCCGCCCGCCCGATCGCTCGCGGCATCGCCGGACCAGGGCTGATCGCGCAGATCGTCGTCGCCAAGTTCGGTGACCACCTGCCGCTCTACCAGCGGCAGAAAGAGTTGGTGCTGCAGTCGCCCGTGCTGTGGACCGACGATACGCCCGTGACAGTGCTCTCGGCCGGACCAGAAGGGAGCCGCACGGGCCGATTCTGGACCTACATCGCCGACGAGCATCCCTACTCCGTGTACGACTTCACGGAAAGTCGCGCCCGCGACGGGCCGGCGACCTTCTTGCGGAACTTCCAAGGCTACCTCCATGCCGACGCCTACGGCGGCTACGACCAGATCTATCTGGGGTCGAACGACGCGATCCGCGAAGTGGCTTGCTGGGCGCATGCGCGGCGCAAGTTCTTCGAGGCCATCCACAGTTCGCCCCGCGAAGCCCACCAGATTCTGGAGTGGATCCGGCAACTGTACGACGTTGAGGAGCGAGCACGCACTTGGACTGAGGCGGCCCGCGCCGCGCTTCGTCAGCACGAGGCGGAGCCTGTGCTCGATCGGATCGAGGCCTGGACGTACCTGCGCGAGCTGCTGCTCCGCCTGCACGACGACGATTCGTGTCTCGACGAGATGCTGCCCGACAAGTGGGCCGCGAATCACCCCGAGGCCGTGCTCACCTACCGGCTCGAAGAATCCCGCCGTAAGGCAGCCGCACAAAGCACGCGCCGCCGTCACGCACGCGCCAACCGCCAGCTCTGCTGACTCGCGGCAAGGGATATGGGTTGGCCGGACGCTTACTAAACTCGGCGGCTAGTCGGCACGGCCTCTTTGGCCCAGGTTTTCTGGACTGCGCACCACGCTGACGCCTTGCAGCAGCTCGCTTGGGTCAGTCCGTGGAACTAAGCCCCGCCGTACCCGCCGTCCCACACTTCAAAATCGCCGCGCGGCCATTACGATTGAAGTATGGCCGATCTAACTACGCTCGCCGGCATTGAAGCCGAGCTGGCCGACACGGCGGACTACGACGTCGCGCTGGACGTTTCCAAAGCGAAGCGTCGCGTGGGAGCGCTACGCCGCAAGCTGGACTTTCCTCAGTCGACCGGACGCGGCGAACAGAACATCGCGTTTGCTACACCACGTCCGAGCGGCTCGGATACTATCGGGCTTAGGTGGCCAACTGCCGCAGCGCCTCAAACGTCACAATGCCGACGGCGTTCGACAAGTTCAGGCTGCGGGCCTGCGGCCGAATGGGAATGCGCAGCAGTCGATCGGCGTTCGATTCGAGCAATGTGGGCGGCAGGCCCTGCGACTCGTTGCCAAAGACCAGCACGTCGCCGTTCGTAAAGCGCACGTCGCGATAACTTGCCAGAGCCGTTTTAGTGAAGAACCAGGGGCGCATCGGCAGCTTCGCGACCAGGTCCTTCCAATCGTCAACCACTTCCCACTCCAAGTGCTCCCAATAGTCCAGACCCGCACGGCGTAAATAGTAATCGTCCAGCCGGAATCCCAGCGGTCGCACTAGCCACAGCTTCGCGCCGGCGGCGACGCACGTGCGACCTACACTGCCAGTGTTGTGCGGAATCTCGGGCTGATGCAAAACGACGTGCAGCAACGGTTCGTATTTCAGCGCGTCGGACATGATCGCTCCTTTAGCCATCTTGAACCCTCAGCTTAACTCGGCAACGGTGCCTGGTTGAAGAGTCCACTCTTGGTGCGACTACGCTGAAGTGACAGGTTGTGCGTGGCACTGGGTGGCACTGGCGTGTCGCCAGTGCAAGGGCGGCACACGGGCAAGATGCCCGTGCCACCCGACAAATTAGCGTCGTTCTGCTACTCTTGCCACCGCATCGCCCGGCGTTACGATGAGACGCATGACCGACGTTCACGCCGTCAAATACAACGAGGCTCTCGATTTTGCCGAGCGTCAAGTCGCGGCCATGATCGAGCGCACGCCGGATTACTTCCCGATCTACACGGTCGCAGGCCACTGGAAGCACGACGGCCAGTTGTGGACCGACTGGACCGGTGGGTTCTTGGCGGGTCAGATGTGGCAGTTCGTCAAGCGCGGCAAGAATCCCGAATGGCGCACGCGGGCCGAGCACTACAGCCGGCTCTTAGAACATCGCCAGCACGACCGCAACGTTC
>CAZUPX010000506.1:0-2451 GCA_964622155.1 uncultured Planctomycetaceae bacterium
CACGACTGCGCAGTGTCGCAACCCGGTCGTTCCACAAGCTCCGTTTGTTCCGTTGGTGCCAGTAGTGTGAGCAGCTGAAAAGTTGGTGGAAAATTTGTACAGCGCCAGGAGTTTTGTCCTCCATGCTCGAAAGGCAAGAATGCAAGCCAAGCCCCAAGGGGGCGCAATTCGACAGCCCAGGGCAACGCCCTGGGTTCATCGCCCGCCAACCGTCCAAGCCCCAACGGGGCGCAATAACTATTGCGCCCCGTTGGGGCTGGTCGGATAGGGGTGGTCACTACCCAGGGCGTTGCCCTCATCGTTCTACACATCTTTTCCGCCGCCCTGGGCCGAACTTGCCCCAGGCAATGGCGAAGTCGCGCATCCGTTGCAGGCCGATCCACATTGTCTGCGGTCCGGGCGGGCCGTCGTGTTTGCGGCCGAGGTAGCCGCCCAACTCGGCGATCAGTTCCACGATGGTCCCCAAGGTGGGCGGCTGGCTGGGAGCTGGCTCGTCGGTCATGATCACGTAGACGGCTTTCCATTCCGTTTCTTCGAACACCGCGTCGCACGGCAGCTCCGGGCACTCCCGCCCCATCATCAGCACGAACAGTACGCGCCAGGCGACGATCATGTACAACGCCAACGCCGCCTGCAAACGCTCTTCCCGTTCCAGTTGCAATTCTTCAATTTTGCATCCGCTCTTGAGCACCCGAAAGTAAATCTCGATCTCCCAGCGGCAGCAGTAGTAGTCGACCACCTGGCAGGCTTCGGCAAACGTCGCGACGGGCAGGCTGGTCAGCAACAACCACTCGATCGGCTCTTCCCCGGCGGGGGGCTTATCTTCACGCACCAGCACGACGTTCACCAGCACCGCCGGCAGTTTGACTCCCTTGCGATACGGCGGCCGCAACAGCACGCGCCCCGCTTGCACTGTCACTTTGGCCTTGCGGCCCGGCCGGGCCTGCCGCCGCGCCCGCCCATCCCCGGTCGAGGCCTCACGCTTGCTGACGCGAATCGTCAAGCTGCCTAACGCCGCCTGACAACTCAACGATTGCCACAGGCTGGCCGTCGAGTCCTCGATGGCCCGATCCTGGCACGCCCGGACAATGTATTCCGCTTGCCGGTCCGGACGCTCCCCTTCCAGCAGACATTCGTAAATGTCTGCCTCGCTGTCCGCCACCGAGATCACCAGCGTTTCCGGGGCCTGTTCGGCCAGCGCACACGTATCCCGGTAGCCCTGCAGCCAGCGATAGCTCTCCTTCTCCTCGATCGGTTGTTGCTTCCGCTCCCGCCGTTTCTCTTCCTGGCTCCGGTCCAGTTCCTCCTCGTCCCGGCTCCAAATTTCCGCCCCGATCACGCCCAAGGGAATGCGCTCCGGCGTCATGGCCAGCAGCGGATGAGCGAACAGCCCCCAGCGCGTCCGGTCGCTCAACGGCCCGCCGACCTTTTCCTCTTTCCGGGTCAGGTCGGCCTCGGTCGTGTCCTGGGCGACCACTACCACCGGGTGGTCGCGCACGCGTTGCAGGGTCGCGTCCCGATGCGGCTGCAACACCTTGGCGGCGTCGACCCGCTTGTTGGCGAAGAAGCGATAAGCGGCGGTCGTCTCCGCCAAGCCGTTGCACGCCGCCGGAACGCTCAGCGAGGGTTTCTCGCTCAGCCGATCCAGCAGAATGGCGAACCGTCGATCCAAACGCTCGTCCCCAAAATCCGCCGTCTGGGTTTCCGCAACGATCCAAGGTTGCATGGGGCCATCCTTTGCCACAAGCTTGTTGCCCACTCGGGCCATCCATGCCCGAGCGAATCGCCCAGAAGTTACCCATTACCTCCTTGCCTACCAAGCCCAAGTGCCCCATGCTGGCGAAAAATGTGTGGAACGATGAGGGCACAAGCCCTGGGAAAGAGGCCAGGAATCAGGCTTAGCCCCAACGGGGCGACAGAGACAGACATGCACGTCAGGGCACTCTGTCGCCCCGTTGGGGCTTCATCCCGGCGCCGATCATCTCTCCCCAGGGCTTGCGCCCTGGGCTATTGACTATCGCCCCGTTGGGGCTAAAGACATGGGAGCGGTGACTCGCTGCTGTAGAATTACGCAGCCGGTTCGCCCTCTGTAGGGACACCTCTTTTCCCCATTCACTTTTCACCCCGCGCAGCAACAATAAGCTAATCGAGAGGCGTCAGTCATCGCTTCGCGGCCCAGTCATGCGCGAAAGGTCTATTGCATGCCACTCAGTCAACTTGCTTCCCAGAACCTGGCAACCACCACGAAAACGGTCCCGATGTGGGAAGGGATCACGCCGCGGTGGATACTCAAGCTCCTTCCCTGGGTGCAGGTCCGCTCCGGCGTGTATCGCATCAACCGGGTCACGCAGCCGGCGCAGGTTGCGGCCGAGCATCCGGTCGGCGCCGCGCTGCCGCCGACCTTCGTTGACTACGAGGCCAAGCCGCGCGAGATCACGCTCACCACCGTGC
>CAZUPX010000507.1:0-8930 GCA_964622155.1 uncultured Planctomycetaceae bacterium
AGCACTCGGTCGGGAAAAAACGTCAATTGCCGGCGATCGCCGCCAGGACTGGCGACGCTGTGAACTTGCACGGTGTCGGCAAAGCGGGTGCCGATGAGAATCTCGCGCTTCTTGGGATGCCAATCGAGGAGCTCGGCGGATCGATATTCCGTGTATCGTCCGGCTCGTTCGACCAGGTCGGATGGGATTGACGGGATGCCCTCGACGACGAGGTTTTCGGCCGGCGCCAACACATCGGCCTCGGCAGCCAAAGCCGGCCCGGCCCCCGACACCCACAAACCGCATAGGAGCAGCCAGCGTTTCATGGCGTTACCCTCCCAAGGTCAGTCATCGCACCGCAGAATTATTTCGCATTGCAAGCAGACCGAAGCTTGAGCTTAAGGTTGAACGGAGCCGGAAGCAATGGGGCGGCGGCATGCGCAAGTATGAGGAAACCACACGCTTCGTTTACATGTTCCTAACAACCAACTATCTTGAAGCAACCCGACCCCACCAGTCCGCGTTCCCCACCAACTCCCGAGGCATCCGATGAAACGTGTCTATGTAGTGGCTTTCGCATTGATCGTGCATTCCGCCGTGTGCACGGCAGCGGCCTGGGCGGACATTCCGGGCTTCAAAGTGGGCTTTGCCAAACGTGACATCACGCCGCAGGCGCCGATGCCGATGTGGGGCTATGGCGCTCGCCACAATGCGCTGTCCGACGGCGTTTTGGAACCGCTACTGGCCAAGGCAATCGTCATCGAGATCGGCGACGATGCTCTAGCCATTGTCGGCATGGATATCGGCCGCGGACCGACGCGAGGCATGATGAGCCAGATTCGCAACGCGGTGGCGGACGCGGGAGTGGACCACGTGTTGATCGCCGGCAGCCACTCGCATCACGGTCCGGTCATCGAGTTGACGGATCGCGACGGTTTCGGCCGCGGCAAGTACGACGACGCCGTGGCCTACAGCAAGCGATTACCCGAGCTGCTGATCGAGGCCATTCTCGAAGCCAAGAAGAATTCCCAGCCGGCCAGGATGGGCATCGCCACCAAAAACCTGGAGTTGAACCGCAACCGGCACACCAAACGGCCCGTCCGGCCGATCGATCCGATGCTGGCGGCGATTCGCTTCGACTCGGCCGATGGCAAACCACTGGCGGTGCTGGTGAACTTCGCGGCGCATCCGGTGACCGTTGACGAGAAGGTGCTCAAATTCTCACCCGACTATCCGGGTTATTTGCAGAGCCGCGTGGAGTCGTCGCTGGCAACCAACTGCATGTTCATGCAAGGCGCGTCGGGTGACATGAGCCCCAATCGTGGCAGCCTCGACACGAAGGCCTATGGCGAGGCGCTCGGCGATCAGGCAATTGAACTCGTGGGCTCGCTCGAGACAAAAGTGCCAGAGAAGCCATCGCTGAAAGTGAAAGTCAATACCTACCAGTTCTCCAGCCGCGTTGATTTCGCCAATTCGATTCTCGTGGCGAGCTTTCAGCGGCACTTCTTCCCAGAGCTGGTCAACAACTTCGTCGAGGAGTTTCAGCAAGGCATCCAGCCGGAATCGACCACCGTACTGTTGAACGGCAACCTGGCGATCGTGACCGGCTCGGGCGAATTCTTCTGCAATCACTCGAACCGATTGAAAGAACGCAGCTATGTCCCAAATACGTTGTTCTTCGGGTACTGCAACGGCCACAACATGTATTTCCCGACCATCGAAGCCGCCAGCGAAGGGGGCTACGGCGGCGATGCCACGGTGTCACCCGTTCAAATCGGCGCCGGCGAGATCATGATGAACCAGGCGCTGACCAACATCTACACGCTATCAGGAAAGTTCCCGCCGGACACGGTGAAGTGAACGACGGCAGAACTGCCGAAGGGGATTTTGAACCACGACGACACAAAGGACGCCAAGGAAAGTACGTCGAGTGAAATCAACAGACGGTCCTTAGGAATTGGCGTTAATTCCCTGTTCATCCTCTTGTCGACTTCGTGTTCTTGGTGCCCTAGTGGTAAATGTCCGTTTCGTCTCACAAAACTATCTCTCACCATTCTCGGACGGCAATTCGAAGTAGAAGATTTTTTTGCTGTCGACGTCGCGGTTCTCGTCGGCGGGATCGATCAGCAGGCGGTCGCCCACGAGCTCGGCCGTCACGATCTGGCCGCGCGGATCGGTGACCAGAAACTCCGCCGGGTGAACGAACACGATATACAACCCGTTCTCGCGCGAACGGGCTTGCAGGATGGGATCGTTCTTCTCGGGCCCGAACATTCCGCCCGACGGACAAATCAAGAACCGCGCGCCGTTGATGGCGAACCCTTGGACAATGTTCTTCTCCGTGCGGTCGGCACAGATCATCACTCCCAGCGGGCCAAAGGACGTTTTGAACACACTCGACACGTCACCCGGCGTGTAACGCACCAGCTCATGCCCGAGCTTTTGCTTGCGATACTTGCCGGCCAGCTGGCCCTGCGGATCGATCAGCACGGCCGTGTTGTAGCGCTCGTCGCCGTCGGCTTCGAGCATGCCCGCGACGAGATGAATGTCGAGCTCATCGGCCAGTCGCACCAGTCGCTTGAAGTAGGGTCCTGCCGGAATCTCCTCGCCCAGCGCCCGATACGTTGCCAGCGGAATCGACTTGTCGGCGATGGCGTAACCGTCGAGGAAACACTCGGTGGTGCAGACGATTTGGGCGCCCGCGGCGGCGGCCTGGCGAATCATCGGCTCGGCGCGCCGATAGTTGGCCTCCTTGTCGCCGCGAATCCATTTGAGCACAATGCCGGCAACGCGGACCGACTTGCCAGGTGCCGGTGGCTGGTCGGCCGCAAGCAGTGTGGCCGTGGTCAAAAGCACCGCCAGACTCACCCAACAGCCGATCGCAAAGCGAAGTCGCATAGAACCACTCGCGGTGATACTGCCGGACTGTATTCGATAATACCCCGTGCCACGCCGGGTGCAATCGCCTGAAAACCGTTTCGGCACGACTTCACAATTCTTCCGCCGCGAGCTTTACGGCCGCGAGAGCGGCGGGCTACAATCGAGGGGACGATCTGGCCCGCGTGAAAGTACCGCCGCGCATCGTGACTGGCGCGGTCGTGTCGCGGGCTGCCCCCCACGGGTCGTCTGGCACAATCGCCTCGTGAACTCTTTCGCTTTGAGAAGGGTGGTCTCATGTTGACACAGATCAAACGTGTGCGTTGCGGTTTGGGGGTCGCTGTTTGTTTTCTCGTTCTGGCCGCAACGGTCGCCAAGGCCGATGCTCCGCTGCGATGGAAGTTCAAATCAGGCGACTCGTTTGACTACGTGATCAAGCGCGGCACTGAAGGCAAAATGAGCCTCATGGGGGGCGGCGATCTCAACTTCAAGATCGGCATGACTTTCGACGTCAATTGGAAGGTTCAATCGGCGAGCGACAGCGGCACCGGCCAACTTGAATTAGTGGTTGATCGCATCCAACTCAGCATGGCATCGCCGCTGGGCGGTGACTTGAACTTCGACTCGAGCCAGGCGGGTGAACTCGCCGGGCCGGCCGCGGTCATGCTGGGACCCGTCATCGACGGTATGCTGGGGCAAAAATTCAGCCTGAAGGTTTCGCCGCTGGGAGAGGTGAGCGATATTCAACTGCCCGAAAAACTGGCCGAAGTCTTTAAGAAGCAGCAAACCAGCCAGAACCGCGGCCAGGGATTCGGGCCTGGCGGAAGTGGCTTTTCGGAACGAGGTATTAAGGAGCTCATCACTCGAAGTGTGCTGCCATTGCCGGAGGCCGCGCCCAGCAAGGACGTGACCTGGAAGCAGCATTTCGAGAATCCAATCATGAAGGCCGGCATGCAAATGACCGACGTTACGTATTCCTATGCCGGCGATGATACCGCCGACGGTAAGACGCTGGCCAAAATCGCCGCCCAGACTGAGCTGACCTTCGAGCCCGAAGAGAACCCGATGGCCGACATCGAGATCACGTCGCAAGAAGGCAAGAGCACGTTTTATTTCGATGCCGCGGCCGGCAAGATGACCAAGGCCGAAGGCGTGCAGACCTTCGTTATGGAGATCACCGGACCGCGTGAAATGACGCAGGACGTGAAAGAGACCTGGAACATGAGCTTGGGCAAGAGCCCGCCGGCCGAACCCAAGGCCGCCAAGGCCCCGGCCAAGCAATAACTGACGACGGTTGCGACGATCAATCGAAGAGACTCGCCACAGAGGTCACGGAGATAAGAGAGGAATCGGAAGACATGAACGAGTCTCCTTGATTTGTGTCTCCTCTGTGCCCTCCGTGTCCTCTGTGGCTAGGTCTTCGTATGAATCGATTGTGAGCGACCTTGAGGCGCCGAACTCGCGGCACCTAAAAATGCGAGTGCCCCGCGAGCCTCTCGACTCGCGGGGCACTCCGCTTGCCCCCACCCCCCAGGTGGGTTTCCTCATGGTTTGTCGCGCCGGCGATCTTATTTCTTCGCCAACGATTCGGTTCCTTCGGCCATCAGCCGGGCGATCTGCTCCAAGAGCGCCGTAGCCTGCGGCGGAAACGCTCCGGCCTCGCCACTCCAGAAGTTAATCGTGCCAGGCACCCCCTTGATCGTCACGGGCACGTGCATGCTCGAGCGGATGTCCTTGCTGGCCATTCCCGCCATCACCGAACCGGTTGAGCCGGCCATTTCCTGATTGACCACAGTCTTGTTGCCAATGGCGTACTCGGCCAGCGATTGCCCCTTGGCCCGGATCACCGTCGACCGGCTCTTAAGCGACGTTTTCAATCCCAGCCGCTCTTGCAACATTTGCAGCCGGATCTTGTCGTTTTCGACGGACGTGACGCACACGCGATCCAACTGCGGCACCAACTCGAAAATCTGATAGGCGAACCGCTCGAACGTCTTGTCGCTGGTCAGCGCCGCGCGAGCCATGGCCTTCAACTGATCGTCCACGCGGATCGAATCGGCCTCGGCCAAAAACTCCTTCACGCGCAAGGCCCCGGCGGTGGCCGGCTGGGTCAAATCCTGATCCGCGAGCGCCATCTCGAACCAGCCGAACATCATTTCTTCCCACGTTTGCTCGCCCCAGGTCACTTCCTTGGTCGGATCGGGGTTGGCATAGTTGTCGGCCGAGTTGTCGAAGTGGGCTACGCAATACATCTTTGTGCCCTTTGGCAGATACTTGGGCTCTGTCAACTCGTAGGTCGTCTGCCAACCAAAATCGTAGCGCGGCACCCACAAGACCGTCTCCCGCTTGCCGTCCGGGTAGATCAGGTCGTACTTGAAATCTTTGCCGCGGACGTGCATGTGGGGCGAAATGGTCAACAACAAGGCGTTTTGGCGGAAGATGAATTCCGACTCCACCTCGTAATTCGGATCGCCCGCGGGAATCTTGAACGTAAAGTTACCGGCATTCTGCACGGCGACTTCTTTCTTGACCGTCTTGGGGTCGACAAACACGAACCCAGCGTAGCTGCGGTCCTTCTGCGGTGTGCCGTTGGGCGTGTAGTGCGCTTCGAATAGCAGCTTCGAACCGGCCTGCACGTAGCGAGCCATTCCCTCATTCAAAACCTGCTGCCGCAGTCCAGGTGCGAAAGCCCCCAACCAGTTGCTACGCAGCCGTCCAGCCTGACCGCTGGGAGTCACGCCTGGTGGAACGAGATAGACGATGATGTGGTGCACGACCGACGGGTTGCCGGGAATGCACTCCAAGGCCGAAATCCACTTGTCCTCGGTCCAACCCGGATCGACCACGAACCGCTGGTATTCGACCGTGCCCGTGGCGGGCACGTCGAATGGCTCCTCGGACATGTACACGACCGAGTCGGGCTTGGGAATTCGCCAGCCCTCGACATACTTCGGCGCCGGAGGCTCATCCTTCGGATCGCCTTGCGGCGCGCCGTTTTCGACCCACTTGTTGATCAACTCGACGTCGCGATCGCTCAACCTCGCGTCGTTCTTAAAGTGCCCGATTTTGGGATCGGCGTGCCAGGGGGGCATACGCCGCTCGCTGACGACTTCGCGGACCATCTCGGCCCAGCCCACCGACTCCTCGTAGCTGGTCAGCGGGAACGGTGCGATCTGGCTTTCGCGATGGCAATAGACGCAGTTATTATTGAAAATCGATGCGATGTGCTTCGAGTACGTGACCTCGCTGTCGGCCTTCGGCTGTCGGACGCGGCCGATGCGACAGCCTTGGTTGGCGGCCACGCTCTGGCTTACCGCCTTGCCGGCCAATAGCTCGTCGAGTGCGATCGCCAGGTCGCGCCGCGTCGGCTCCGATCGCTGGAAGTTGACGCCAGTGTCTTGAAATCCGTACTGATCGTCGACCCGGCCCCAATAACGGACCGTGCGGCCCTCATCCAGCACGAATATCTCGGGCGTGCGGACCGCGCCGAACTGATCGGCGATCGTGTTGCCCGCATCCTTGAGCAAAGAGAACTCGATGTTGTGCTCCTTGGCATAGTGGGCGATCTCGGCCACCGAGTCTTGCTGGTTCGAATCGACACCGAGGAAAGCAACTCCACGATCCTTGTAAGCGGCGGCCATCTCGGCGAGCCGCGGACCGTAGAGCTTCGCCAGCGGGCACTGCGTGCCTAGGAAGGCGACGACCACGATCTTGCTCGACTTCAGTTCATCCAAGGAACTCGCCTTGCCGCGAAAGTCCCTGGCTGAAAAATTGTCGATCTTCTTGCCGATTGGAGAAGTCTCGGCGGCCTGCGCCAGCGAGCTTGCCAAGACGGCCACAACCGCCACAAGTGTCAGCACGATCTTGCCCATTGTTTCCTTCCTCCAAAATGCGATCAATTGGTCGCGTCAGTTTTCTGATCGGTCACATATCGGGACCGGAAAGACTCTTAAGGAATTCGATCACTGCACGGCGCTCATCTGCGGTCAATCGATCACCAAAGGTATGGCCCGTATTTCCGTGCCCCAATCCTTTCGTGTCGTAGATTGCCCCGTGATCAATCGCCGCTTGGCAGACGAACGGTTTGCCCGCCGCGTCTGCAGCACTCTTCTCGAATTCGGATCGCGACAACGACCGATAGAGCATGCCGACCCTGTCAAGATCGTAAGCTGAAGGGTCGCGGTTGTCGCGTGCCCAGATTTCTGGTCGTAGTTCTGAGTTCAGAACTGTGTCGAGCGTGGGAACGGATCCATTGTGGAAGTACGGCGCTGATGCCCAAACACCGACCAAGGGCGGGGCGACGTAACCATCTTTGCCTGGCACCGTGGCGTGCGGTACCAGTTCCGGCTTCCCCTTGGCCGTGAAATAGGTTTCGAGCTTGTTGATATGTTCAGCGATGGGCCTGAGCTTCTGGAGTGTTGCATTATACGACTCATCGGTTTTTACATTTCTCAGCACATGGGAGAAATTGTAAGCCACGGCCCACGAGCCAGGTTGACCCAGATCGCTTCGTGACGCCTTCTTGGTATAGGACCCGTGGCAGGTCTTGCACGACGTAAAACCTTGGGTCTCCGCCGGCGGGGTGCGGCCGTGAAACAAGTCCGCCCCCTTTTGAACCAATTCGGCGTCGAGCGTTTCGGGAAACGGTGGAGATTTGGTCTCGCGCGCGAACGCCAGCGCCTTGGCAACGGTCTTGACGTGCTCCTCGTGGTGGGCGTTCATCTGGGGATGAGCGATTGTGAAGTTGATGGAGAAACTAGCGGCATCATGGATGCCGGCATCCGCATACCAATAATCTTTTGTTTTGTACTTCATCAACCACCAAGGCATGGGATCCACTGGCGGTAGCTCGGCCGATTCGAGCAGAGCTTGTAATTCCGTCTTATCCTTGGCAATAACCATGCCCTCGTTCGCTGGGTCCACCAATTGCGCGGCGAAACGCCAGACTGCGTAGGGTCCGAAGTTGTCACCTCGGGTTCGCGCATGCTTCGGGTCGGATTGATTGATGTGGTTGTTTCCAAGTCCGGCCACAACTTGACCATTGACGACCCCAGCGTGGCAACCAAAACAGTTGCCATTTACCAACTGCACCCCGTCGCGAACGAACACGCTTTCGCCTAAACCGAAGCCAGGGTCGGCGCCGGCTGTCCGGTTGGGAGGCGAGGGGAAGCGTCCAGAGGCGTAGAACCTCCCTTCCGGAGAGTCCGGATCGTAGCCAAGGTCTTTCTGTGATGCGGTCAGGGCACGGACCATCATCCGCGCGGAGGCTACTGGAACGCCGGCATGAAAGAGGCGACCGGCGAAGATCTCTTGCATTCCCTCATGAGCGGCCGCCGAGTGGGATTCCTCGTCGAAGCCGTAGTACGTTAAAGGCTCCATGGAAAACCCCACGGTCGCCAAAAATGCGATCAGCATTCCCGTTACACATCCGATGCATCCCTTCGTTCGCACGTTGTTCGAACTCGGCCGGTCATGAGATGGCATGATGATGCACCCTTCAATAGAAATTCTTCATTTGGACTTTCGAGTCGACCTGAGTAGGCACCGCGGCTTCAATTCCCGGTTCATTGTCACGCGCCCTTTTCGAGAGCTATACTGGGTCATCGTCTTGAACGCGTCCTGCGATCCGGCGGCATCCTTGGAACGACCAATGCTGCACTGCCGTAAAGGAGAGTCGTCGCAGGATTCGCCGACATTTCCCATATCGCTGAGCGTGGTAGCGATCCAGACTCGCGATGGGCACGATTGTATCAACGCGGCCCCCCCCGCGACTAGCGCCCAGTGAATTCTTCTCCATTCTTCCCGCCACTGTTCCGGTTTCCTGGTTCCCATGGACGGAATCACGGCCCAGAAGATACTTTTCAGAGATTCGGCACCGGCAGCGTGCGGGCTGCCCCTATGAGACCAGCCTGTTTCGGGTGTCACGGCGGGGGACCGCCACCGAGATGGCGCGCTGCTGGCGATTCGTGCGACCGAGCCATTCCCAAGGCGCGTCCCATTTGTTGGCGGCGTTTCAAAGCGGCCGGTTCAACTTGGCGCTGCCGTTCGCGCGAGTGATAATTCCGGAAGAATCA
>CAZUPX010000508.1:0-3501 GCA_964622155.1 uncultured Planctomycetaceae bacterium
TGACGGGCGCGGAGTGAATCGAGTCCGCCCAGGCACACGTCGACCTCTGCGAACACCCCCAGCGGCACGTCTTCCAAGTCCGACACAATCGCCTCGATTTCCACGTCTGGCGCCATGCACCGCAGGCGCGCCGCAGTGACCTCGGCTTTCGGTTTACCGACGTCCGAAAGCTGGAAAGTCTGGTTGACACAGTTCCGCTCTTCGACCAGGTCGCGATCGATGACGACCATCGACGCGACGCGAGCACGATTGGCCAGGTCGGTGACCAGGTGCGAGCCGATATTGCCCGTGCCGCAAACCGCGACGCGACCGCGACGCGGGCGGTCGGTGTCCTGGCGACGTTCGCTGTTAGTTTCAATGCTGGTCATGTTGAAACTCCCTCCAATTCCTTCTCCGGTCGCCAGACTGCGCTGGCGTCCAATCCGGTTGGATGACCGCATAAGCATTGGGCCCGATAGGTCCAGCAAGCCTTGGCATTCTCGGCCGCGGCGTCCTCGGCCTGGTGAAACAAACGGCCGCAGCGAGGACAACCGACGACCGTTTGTCCGTCCTCGATCGCCATGCGGCACACGGCACATCGCGGCCGACGCTGGTTTGGCGCGAGCGCAAAAACACGGATCGCCGGCAACGACTCGTCGCTGAAGTAAATTGTGCGTCCGCCGGCCAACACCTCGTCGCGGTGCGACAGAACCTTAATTCCCGCCGGCACGGGCCGACCATTGACCCACACGCTGTGGCCCTCGGCGACCAGAAGCGCGACACCGTACGCCCCGGCTCGATCGCCGAACGGCACAATTCGCATCGGCAGGTGCAGCGTGTCGGCCAGGTCGATTGTCTGGCTACTCAATTCAATGGCCTGCCACATTGGGGCCACACCGTCGTCGGACTGATACCAAAGACTGCTCATGTTTGGTTGCCTGTACGATAACGAAACGGACGGATCTGCTTTTTCGTACGGCCCATCGGTGGCTCCTGTCGGGCGGTTTGGCGTCGGCGCGCGGGCACCCTTTCGATCGCGCTTGGTCCCGCGATTTCACGTCGCAGGTCGAAGCGGCACGGCGTGGCGTCCGACAACCGTTCACCCGTTACAGGCAAGCGACTTGCCCGAAACTTGGAGAATTCGAGGCGGGCGGCGGGGGGTGCGAGCCCGCGAACACGCGACGTGATAGAAGAATGCGGAATGCCAGCAGAAGAATGTGGAATGCCATCGCCGAGTGACGCGGCCGCTGCCACTGTGACCAATTCTGTACGACGATGTGCGGCCGACCTCGCGCCGCGCGGCTCAATGAACAGAAGAACTGCAAGCGAGTTGTTCATGTCGGACTCTCCGATTGCGCGAATCGGCGCTTCTCTCAGCGACCGCGCCCCGCGCGACAAAGTTCAAAAGAAAAACGTTGGCGTTCAGCGTTGATCCGGGTAGAATGTGTACAAGCGACGTGGCGGGCGGCGGACAATTTGGCCCCCGCGCTTCGCGACGCACGAGTGAAAAGTGAAACATGGATCTCGAAATGCCGCAAGTTTTCAGACGAGCGCCAACCAAGTTGCACGCGGTTACGCGCTCGATGCACTGCGCACTTGTCAACATCAGCCGAATCAGGCGGGAAGGTATATACGCGTATGTCCATACATCCACAGGACATGGAAAAAAGACTCAAGCACATCCTTGACCAAATGCGGTCGGAGGATCGCGAAGAAAAGCGTGAGGGTTACAGGCGACTTCGCGAGGGGGCGAAGGCGTTGCACGCCGGCCTATCCGAAGAGAATGTTGCCCTGCTGGCCGAAATACTCGACAACGAGCCCGATCCGGCCCTGGCTCTGAAAGGAATGGCCGCGTTCATCAAGATGGTCATGCTTTCGGGCCTGGCCATTTCGGCCGCGTCAAAAACACGTGTCCTGCGGCATGCCGCGCCAGAAACGCCTGCCCCGCGGCACGTGGGCGCATGGTTATTTTGGGACATCAAGCAACAAAAGTCGGCGATCTTCGCCGTCCGGGATTCGGAGCGGTTTCTCCGCGACGAGACGGCGGAGAATCAGATCCTACGCAGACTGTCTCCTCCCGAGAATTTTCCGCTCTTGGACACGAAACATTTTTTCACGGGAGAACAGCGCGCCCATCGTGATTTGCAGGACGCCGGTTACAAAGCGGTTGTCTTCATCGGGCGGCTCGAACTCTACGGCCCAGCGTTTGAAGACTTGATTCGCTGCCGCGCGCAGGCCGCCGGGGAGGATCCAACGGCGGCCGACGCAATGCGATTCGAATTCGAGGTCGACCACAGGCCGACCGACTTGCCGCGCAACAAGATCGATCCTCATTATCACTGCATCGTCGATCGCCAGGGCAACGGAAAGCCTATCCGGTACGAGACGGTCGACGACGGGAAACAACGGACCGATTATTGCATCGTGCAACGGTACGTCGCCGAAATTTCCGCCGATACGAAAGTTGTGGTGGTGGGGGTGTTGGGTGCATCGGCGTTGGGCACTTTCGGGGGCGCGAAGTGGTGCGGCCTGTTGTTGTTCCGCGAGGAATCCATCATCCCCTTGCCGCCTGGCGTGCACCCTCACAGCCGCATGGAAGCACTTTTGCGGGTAACGGCCGATTCGACACTGGGCGGTTGGGAATCGCCGAGGATCGACCTCGTCAGTCTCTACCTCGACGAGCAAGAGTGGTCCGCGACCGAGCGAAAATGGAGAAAATCAAGAAAATCGTTCCGCGGCCCGGAGGAGATTACAGTGAATTATCGGGACGGCAAGGCCTCGAGCGTGCTCTTCGACGGCCATCCGCGTAACTTGAAGCTTGGCAGCAACATGTTCGTGTTGATCGTCGCGTTGGCCGAAAACGCCCTCGAGGGTCACAATTGCGTGAGCATCGACGAGTTGCAAGCGGCCTTGAAGAAAAAGGTCACTACACGACAACTCAGTATGGTGCGAACCCGCTACCTGCACGACGCGCTTAGTGTCGAGAGCAGTTCAGCGTCTCTGCACTTCAAGGTCCGCCGCGTGGATGAATCGTGAACAGCGCGACTGCCACGCTCGACAAGGCAATAGTCACCGAAGTACACAAAAAAGAACGCTGCCATTTCGACTGTGCCGAGAGAATTCTTGCCGCCCAGTGGTCGGCATTGGGACCCACAATTTCGATCGCTTGCGGACCGTCGCGGCCACTTTCGCAGCTTTCCGCAAACTGTTACAGTGAATCCCTTTGCGAGGCTGTAGCTCAGTTGGTAGAGCAACGGACTTTTAATCCGTAGGTCTTGGGTTCAAGTCCCAACAGCCTCACTGGAACCTAGCGGCGGTAAGATAGCTGGGGCCGCGAATAGTGTCGGCGGGTTGCTCAGCGGATCGTTCGTGTGATGTGCGCAAGCGGAGTCGTTATGTCGGACGCGATCCCGAGCCGCGGTGATGTCGGACAAGACGTCTTGCGCGACACGGCGACTCTGCACATTCAGGTGCATGGCCGAGACGTCGACTTCCACTACCCGAATTCCGCCTACATGCTGA
>CAZUPX010000509.1:0-5354 GCA_964622155.1 uncultured Planctomycetaceae bacterium
TATCTCCGGCAGCTCGGTGACGGCCGTGCGGCCATCGCGCGATGTCACAGCGCGGATGCTTCCACGCGCGCCGGCAGCGCGCATTTCCGATAGTGCAGTCGGTGCGCATAGATGGCCCATCGCTCGTGTTGCGCGGATCAACCTTCCAGATCAGCTATCGGAAAGGCACTCACACGATATCTAGGGCGGCATAACGCAATGCGGCTCACCCGCGGCGGCCGCTGAGCTCCGCTTCGAAATCAGCTGTTCGTTGCGCGGCCGCCGGCGGGTGCAGCCGCGGGTTAGGCCGCATCTTGAGAAATACACCGCTGGGGGAATTATCACCAGTCGGGGTGCCCATCGAACACCTCGTTGTCCGTCAGAATCCTGAAGCGCGAGCCATCGGCGCGAATCACGCAGATCTCGAACTTCTGATACTGGCTCTCAGGGCCGCAATTGAATGCGATCTCTCTTCCGTCGGGGGACCAGATGGGGCGGCCGTCGGCGCGTCGTGGATCACTCGTCAGGCGCCGCTGATTGTTTCCATCGGCATTCATCACGTAAATCTTGGAGTTGCCGTCGCGATTCGTCTGGAAGGCGATCCACTGCCCATGAGGCGACCACGCCGGGTTGAGCGCGGTGGCCGCATCCTTGGTCAGCCGGCGAATATCGGATCCATCGCGTTCCATTAGATAGATCTCCAAGTCCCCATCATCCGTTCCCATCAGATTTATGTCGAACTCCGCGTGGCGGTCGGAGACGAAGGCGATCGTCGAGCCATCGGGAGACCAGGCGGGACTAATGTTCCGGCTGCTCCCGCTGGTCAGGGCACGAGCGTTGGAGCCGTCCACATCGATGATCCAGATGTGAGCGGGCTGTCGATCCTGCCGTGTTCCGTCTGCAGCCATCGGGGAGCGGGGCTGGGCAGAGTAGGCGATGTGCCGCCCGTCCGGCGACCAAGCGGCGTCATGCTCGCTGACCTCCGGCGTGTCCGTGAGCTGCCGCACGTTCTCGCCGTCGGCATCCATCATGTAGAGATCGTCCCACGGTCCGGTGCGGTTCGACCAGAATGCGATCCGCTTCCGGTCCGGCGACCACTCCGCATCGATGCTCGCGACCTCGCTTCGACCCACGTGGGTGAGCTGCCGGACGTTCGAGCCGTCGGCGTCCATCACGAAGATCTCTTCCGTCGCGCTACGGTCCGAGTGGAAGAGGATTGTCCCGCCGGCGCCGCCGCGCGACGGCGTACACGCGGAAACGACTACCAAGAGTGCGAGTGCGATACACCGAGACTGAGATTCTGGCAAGCGGTCTCCCGTCGTTGCTCTCTCGAGCGGCCTAATGGAAAGGATTGTATCCGGCGCGCACGAGATTGAACAGTGGCGATGGCGTGCGTCGCGCCGGATACAATCCCGGAAGCCCTCGGTGACCGTGACCTCTCGCGACTGGGCGGCGGCCATCGAAGTAGCGAGGCCTAGCAGCGCGATCACCAGAGTAGGAAGCGATCGAAGGCTCTTGTCGATGATGGACTCCTCTTGGTTCAGGACGCATCACCATCACCGGGGCTCCGATCTGCCCCAATCACCGGCGGCGCGGAACCGACAGCGCATAGGCGGCATTTCACACCTGGCGGCCTCAGTTCACAATGGTCGCCACATCTATGACCGTAAGGCCGGGCATCCGGCTCACGACGATCGACTTCCCATCGGGAGTCCAGCTTGGATTGAAGTCGTTCGCCTTCCCGTCCGTCACTTGACGTACCAGCCCGCCCGCAACAGCCTTCAGGCAAAGCGCATACTGCGTCGGCACCACAGGGCAACCGTACGCAATCCATCGACCGTCCGGTGACCATGCGGGCCCACGACCGCCGTCCGTGGTGAACTGCCACGCGCCGGCCTCGCCTTCCGCCAACGGCATGATCCAGATATTCCTCGGACCGTTCCGTTCCGACGGGAAGGCGATTTTCGCGCCGTCGGGTGAAATCGTGCTCGCGCCATCAAGGGCGGGATGAGAAGTGAGTTGGCTTGCCGTTCGCGAATCGACGCTGATCACCCAGACATCCCCTTCATTCCCGGGCACATCACGCTCGATCAGCACTCGCCTTCCATCGGCGAACCACCGTGGGTAGTAATCGTTGACGGCATCGTCGATGAGCGGCCTCAGGTCTGCGCCGGAAGCAGACATCAACCAAATCCCACCGCTCTCTGTTCCTCGGTCCGCGCGAAACGCGATCAGGCGACCGTCCGGCGACCATGACGGACGCGTGGCGTTGTAGGGAAAGTCCTCAGGCGTCAGCAGTCGACCATCGCCGCCCTGAAACGGCACGGTCCACAGCTGCGCGCTGCCTTGAGATGAGTCGCTGATGAGGCGACTGAACACCACGCTTCGACCGTCGGGCGATACCCACGGATCGGAACCACTGTACGAGGTCAAAGCGCGCGTCGGTTGGGTCGTGACTATCCTGCTCTGCCCCAATACGGTCCCGGCGGCAAACAACGCAAGCGCGCAGATAACCGGCAATCGAGTCATTGAGTGCCCTCTGGTGCATTCACCGTTTGGTAATCGAAATCCCCTCTGCCCAACGCCTTGGCGCTCAGCCGCTAGCCGCGCATGAACGCCGCCGCGAACAGGTTCTGCGCCGGGCGCAGCTCGCCCGCTGCAGCAATCCTCTACGTTAGACTGCCTTTCGCGCCCTAGCGATCTCGTCTTCGGAATAACGGTACGCGCGGAACACCTCATTGCTCTGCGCGCTCTGGGGCGCATTCGTTGGGCCGAAGTACGGATTGACGTACTCCCACACCAGCTCTCCTTGCGATGTCACCTCGAAAAGGCGCCCGAACGAGCCTTCGCAGATCAACGTGTTGCCATTCGGCAGACGTTGAGCGTTGGATAAACGCGGGCTGTAGAAGTGCTCGGCAATCCGCTCCTGATAACTCCACACGATCTCTCTCGTAGAGGGATCGATTTCGATCACTCGCGAAAACGGAAGCGTTTCATCGAGGCGATGCGGGCCGTTGTCAAAGATCAGCAGGTTGCCATTGGGCAATGGTGTGGGTGCGTGCTGCCCCGCCAATGGAGGCGCGCCCAGCTTCCACACGATCTGGTGTGTCTGTCGGTCGATCTTGATGATCGTTGAAATGTTTCTGAAGCTTACCATGACATTGCCGTCAGGAAGCTCGACAACCGCATTTGCCCATGTCCAAAGCGCGCGAGTATCCTGAACGGCGGTGATGACGTCAGTGACTGGATCGAGATGCTCCCAGGCGCGCCATTCCCAAACCCGCCGGCCATCTCTGGTCATTTCAACGAGATAGTCGCCCTCGATTTTGCCGTTCTCCTCGGTTCCCGCTCGGCCGCCTCGCACCTTCTTGGCTATCTCATCTGGGAGTTGTGTCCCGCACAAAAGCAGGACATTCCCGTTCTTCAGGAGCCGGCCGTCGTGATGATGATCCGGGTGACGCACTTCCCACCGCACCTTGCCGTTCCAGTCGGCTTCCAGCGCGGCGCCACCTTGGCCGGCACCGCGCTCGCCGTTGTAAAACAAAGTGCCCCTATCGGTAAGGTAGCCGTAGTTGTTTGGCGGGTAAGGCATCTTCCAGGTGTGAACGACGTTGCCACGAAGATCGATCAAATAAACCGTACCGTCGCCTTCCAGGGGTGTGAACAACGTCGAACCTGCGGAGGCCCGAGCGGCATCGAAGCCGCGCAGGCCTGTCCCCCTCCGGCGAATAGGGTTCTGGTCGACGGGGGCGCTTTCACTTGCGATTGGTGTCTGACCGACGTGGGCTTCGGGCGTGGACATCGACTTGAGACCCGCCGCCACGGCGATGCCTGTTCCGATGAAATCTCGCCTACCGACTTTGTCCGCCGCACGTCCAGCCATGCGCACTTCCGAGTCCTCTGACACGTTCCGTTCCGAGCTACGGCTCGCCGTGCCAATCCTTCGATGCAAGATCAACGCTTCCAGCCACGCAGTCTACTCTAGAGTCATCGAGTGCAGCACCTCTCCGCCTGGCCATTCTAGACCATTTTGGGTATACTGTGTTATGCAGGAGACCCCCGCACCGAAACCGGTGGTCTGGATCGGCCCGGCCCGCCGCGAGTTGAAGGATTTACCCCGCGAGGTCCAGCGGACCATGGGAATCGCCCTGTGGTTCGCGCAGCAGGGATCGACACACCCAGCAGCGTCTCCGATGAAAGGAAAGTTGGCCGGCGTCATCGAAGTCCGGGAAGACTACGACCGGAGCACCTATCGCCTGATGTATCTCGCGAAGCTTGGGGGCGTCGTCTACGTACTGTGTGCTTTTCAGAAGAAGGCCAAGTCGGGCAGTGCCACCCCCAAGCCGCTCTTGGACCTAGTGGCAGAGCGGTTGCGCCAAGCCCGGAAGCTCCACCAGCAGCACGGAGGATCGCCATGAAGAAGACAGCACCGACTTTTGAGCCCAGCAGCGGCAACGTATTCACGGACCTAGGATTTGAGCACCCCGAGGAAGAACTCGCGAAGGCGCAACTGATTCTGCAGATCGTGGAGTTGGTCCGGGCTCGCGGTCTGACCCAAACAGCCGCCGCGCGGGTCCTCGCCCTGCCCCAACCCAAGGTGTCACTCTTGCTGCGAGGGCAGATGGCGGGCTTCTCAACGGACCGCCTGATCCGCCTGCTCAACCGGCTCGACCAGGACGTCGAGATAGTCGTCCGGGCGAAGGCCTCCGCGCGTCGCCCCGCCCGCGTGCGGGTCATCCGCCGAGGCCGCGCACCGATAGGACGTCGGCGGAAGTCAGTCGTGAGCGCTACCTAGCAAATTAAGGATTCTTGTCGCGCGCGGGCCGCGACAAAATCCCTGGAACACGGTGATGGCGCCGACGGCCGGCGCACAGCACCCTTTAGCCGGGAATGCGGTGGCCGCCGGCCGCGGCTCATCGCGAATCCGGCGAGCGCATCGTCGCTGCGGCCCTCCCGGGTGTGAAGGAGGCCGCGCACGCGGAGGTTCTGCGCGATGTGGTGGTCGGCCTTCGCCGCCTCGGCCAGCGCCCGGTGAAGGTCGAGCGCGTCGAACGCCTCCTCCCGCTTGAGGCCTCGGCTCTCTTGCCGCCCGAAACGACTCTCGTCCGCGTCCGTGATCTGTCCAGATCGACGTCTCGGTCTGCTCGGTCAGCATCGCACGTTTGACATAGCCAAATATTGAAGGATAGGAAAAATCACTGTTGCGCCACGCGTTGCGCGAAAGTCAGAAAGCAATTTTGGGAGGAGTTTGCCACAGGCGTTGGTCAGCGGTGAGCGAGTCCGGGCGGGAGTGTCGGAAATCGCTGGGGTAGAGGCGTACTGGGCGTGATTCAGATGCAGCACGAGCGTGGAACGAGCGGTCGAGGGAGATGGTT
>CAZUPX010000510.1:0-5031 GCA_964622155.1 uncultured Planctomycetaceae bacterium
AACGTCACGCGCCGCAACAGCGTCAGTTTGTCGGCCGGCACATTCGGCCGCAGCACTTTTTCTTCCAGCGCCGCGAGGATGAATGCGTCGATCGGGTTGGCGACCCAAGCCGAGTCGGCGACTGACGGCACCGCTGGCCGCCGCGGCGGGGTGAAGGGCCATTTGCCGGCAGCAGAATCAGCGGCAATCGCCGGCGCCGCCAGCACGATCCCCAGCAAGCCCGCGAAGACCGCTCGCCACATAGGGTTTCGATTCGTGTGAGCCATTGCCCGGCGCCTCTACACCATCTGCGGCAGCTATCATGGCGAGAATCGTTGTGCAGCCGTCAACTCCGCCAACAACATTTTCTTTATTTTCTTTGAGCCTATCGAGCGTGCGACTCCGATCAGCACAAACACAGCGACCGTGGCAAGTGCAGAGACGCCTGCGCGGATGGCCCATTCTCTTGTGGTCGGCGGTCGCTTGATCGTGTTCGTCGAGGGCACCCATTTGACTGGTTTCATAGGGCCCGTCGAGCGTACGAATATTACTTCCTGCATAGGGGTCGTCGAGGGCGCCATTCTGACTGGCTGCACAGGGGCGGTTGCTGGCGAGCGGTTGATTGCTACCGAAAAAACTCGCAGAAGAGGCGCCGCCTCTATAACAGGCCACTTCGCGCAGACGACGAACAACACGCCCATTATTGCAGTTAGGGCCAACAGCGTGCGCACGCTGAACTGGGGAATCTTCATCTCCGCGATTCTATCAGACCGAACTGCCTCGCTCAATCGTGGTCCGCAGCCCCGTTGCTTCGCGAGCGGGCGGCCAATGCTCCTTCGCCTAGAATTTGCAGGTCGACCATCTGCTGATACAGGCCACTTTGGGCCAGCAGCTCTTCGTGCGTGCCGGTCTCCACAATCCGGCCGCGCTCCAGCACCACGATCCGGTCGGCATGCACGATGGTGCTCAGTCGGTGGGCAATCACAAAACACGTGCGGCCGCGCATTAATGTCTGCAAGCTGGCCTGGATCAGCCGCTCGCTTTCGCTGTCGAGATTGCTGGTTGCTTCGTCGAGAATCAGAATCCGAGGGTCGGCCAACAGCGCACGCGCGATCGCGATCCGCTGCCGCTGGCCGCCGCTGAGTCGGACTCCCCGCTCGCCAATGATCGTCTGATAGCCTTGGTCCAGGGTCGCGATGAACTGATGCGCGTTGGCGGCCTCGGCGGCTTGTTCGATTTGTGCCCGCGTGGCATGTCGGGACGCATAGCCGATGTTCTCGGCCACGGTGCCATCGAACAAGAACACGTCCTGCTCGACGATGCCCAGCAACCGGCGGTAGCTTTCCACGTCGATCGAGCGCAGATCGATGCCGTCGAGCTCGACGGAGCCTTCGGTCGGGTCGTAAAAGCGGGCGACCAGGTTGGTCAGCGTCGTCTTGCCGGCGCCGCTGCGGCCGACCAAGGCCACAGTCTCGCCCGGCGCGACGTCGAGATGGATGTCATCGAGCACGATTTCGCTGGCGCCCGGATATCGGAAGCTAACGTCGCGAAGGGCGACGTGCCCGCCGACGTCGTGTATCTTGATCGAGATGGCGCCGTCGGCACGGGTCATTTCCTGCGGCTCGGCCAACAGGTCAAGCACACGGTCGAGCCCGGCCAGGCTGCTCTGAAATGCCGCGGCGCTTGTTGCCAGGACCGCCAACGGTCCCAGCAGCATGGCCAGATAGACCAGGAACATCATCAACTCGCCCAGCGTCAGATCTCCGCTTAGCACTTGGGCTCCACCGTAGAGCAGTAGCGCCGCCGAGGAGAGCGGAATCAGAATTTCCCACACGACCTCGACGATGCGGGCCCACCACCAGACGTGCAACTGCTGCCGGGCCATGTAATGATTGCTGCGCGTGAAGCGGCTCGTCTCGCTTCGCTGTCGGCCAAAAGCCCGCACCACGCGCATACCCGCAAAGGCCTCGGTGGCGCTACTGTCGATGTCTTGTCGCTGAATGCGGATATCGCGATACAGTGGCCGGATGCGCGCGATCCACGTGCGATGCGTCAAGAAAATCACAGGGAACAGAACCAGCGATCCCAACAGCAGCCGCCAATCGACGACGGCCAGGATGATCAGGCTGCCGACCAACTGCACCACCGCCCGCCAGGGATTGTACAGCATGCTGAAGATCAGATCGGGAATGCTGCCGGCATCGTCGCGCAGCAGGCTTGGCACGCCGCCGCTTTTGAGCTGCTGCACGCGATAGAGCGGCAGTCGCACCGCATGGTCAAACGCCCGGCGGCGCAGCTCGACCTGCACCTTGTTGACGGTTCGGGTGGCGTACCAACGACCCCATAGTCGGACCGCCGTTTCGGCCAGCGAGATGGCGACCACGCCACCGGCCAGCCACCACAAGAGTTCCAGGCGGCTGTCGGGCTGAGGGATGAACCTCGACCAGGGCGGCTCGAGCGGCTTGCCACCCAACACATTGTCGATCATCAACTTGGTGGACACCGGGGGCACAAGCGACAATAGCGTCGAGAGCGTCGCGGTGGCCAGCGAAAAACTGACTGCCAGTCGATGTCCGGCCAGCATTCCCCAAAACTCGACGAAGAGTTTCCAGAACGAACGCGGCCGCTGGCGCTCGGCGCGCTTAGGATCGCCCGGCGGCGCGAGGCGCTTTTCTCGCAAGGTGCGACGATATTCGGCAAACCGGGTCCGGCTCGGTTGTTGAGTCATCGGTGGGACACTACCCGAGATTAGTATTCAGAGACGTGTTCAAAAACGAGACGTCTCTTATCCGCTTGCGATTCAGCACAGCCCCATTCTACGCACGGGCCGACTCGCTGCACACTCGGCGCGTCGGCCCGGCCGACCCGATATAGCCCCGACCTGAATGAACTGCTATCTTGTGCGGTGCGCCAAGTGGCCGCATCGGTAACCCCTGAGCACCACCCGATGGCAGAGTCCACGCTTTTCCCACCGCCAGACGCTGAAACGTCGTCCGACCGGATGCCGCCGGGCATCCCGTACATCGTCGGCAACGAAGGGGCCGAGCGGTTCAGCTTCTACGGGATGAAGGCGATCTTGAAGGTCTACCTCATCTCGTTGTTCGTTCAGTTTGTCGATCAGGCCGGCGTGGCCCCGGAGGTCATGGGCGAGGCGACCGCGCGCAGCACCGAGGTGGTGCACTTGTTCGTTGCGGGCGTGTACGCCTTTCCACTGTTGGGGGCGATCATCTCTGATCGACTGTTGGGCAAGTATCGAACAATCCTGTGGGTCTCGCTCATTTATTGCGCCGGTCATGCGGTGCTGGCCGTGGCCGGCCGGATCGGCAAGATGGAGCAGTTCGAGGCCGCCGAGATGTCGATGTATCTCGGGTTGGGCCTGATTGCGGTCGGCTCCGGCGGGATCAAGCCGTGCGTGTCGGCCAACGTCGGTGACCAGTTTAGCGCCGCGAACGGGCACCTGGTCACGAAAGTCTTCCAGATCTTTTATTTCATCATCAACTACGGCTCGTTCTTCTCAACCATCCTCACGCCGTTATTGCTCAAGTATTGCGGACCGGAGGTGGCCTTTGGCGTGCCTGGAGTTCTGATGGGAATCGCCACGATAGTCTTCTGGATGGGCCGCAATAAGTTCGTCCGCGTACCGCCCAAGCCCGGCGGCAAGCTGGGCCTGTTCGACACGCTGGTGACGACGCTGCTGTTCACCCCGCTGTTCTCCCTGATCGTCGGCTACTTTGTGTTATGGGAGCACTTCCTCGGCGCCGCGGAAGGGGCCGCCAAAAATGCGGGCAGTGAATTCCCCGGCGTAACCGGCGCCTTGGTTGGAGAGTATTTTGCACACTATTGGTGGCTGCCGGTGGGGACCTTTGTTGCGGTCGTGCTCGGCCTGCTTCTATTCCGCCTGCGGCAACGCATCGATGCGGGCAACAGTTTCTTGCCGGTGCTGCTCTACAACTTGACACATCAGAGCGAGCGCACACCGGGCATGAGCTACTTCGACGTCGGCCGCGCAAGATTCGGCGACGAGCTGGGAGACGGGCCACCGGCCGTGCTCAAGATCATGGTTGTGTTCTCGATGGTCAGCGTGTTTTGGGCGCTGTTCGATCAACATGCCTCGACCTGGGTCGATCAGGCGCTGCAGATGGCCTTGGGCCTGAGCGTTCCGGCATACATCGGCTACTGGTCCTTCGTCGCCACGATCGGGCTGTCGCTGTTCGCCGGCATCTGGCTGTTTTGCTGGATCGGCAACGCGCCGCTGTCGCGGAGCCTGACCAGCAAAGTTGTTGGCGGCATCCTGGCGCTGGGTGTGGTGGCGGCGATCTTGCAGCTAGTCGGGCCGACGCTGGGCGAGGAGTTTGGCGTGCAAGACGGAATGTTGAACATTAAGATGGAAGCCGCACAACTTTCGGCGCTCAATCCGTTGTTTGTGATGATCGTCATTCCCGCGCTCAACTTCCTGGTCTACGCGCCGCTGCGGGCCAAGGGCATCGAGGTCAAGCCATTGCAAAAAATGACGGTGGGCATGTTCCTGGCAGCGGCCGCCTTCGTGGCCGCCGCCGTGTTGCAAGGTGCGATTCAGGTGGCCGGCAAGGGGCAGGTCCACGCCCTGTGGCAGATCATCCCCTACTTCATCATGACCACGTCCGAAGTGCTGATCTCGATCACGGGCCTGGAATTTGCGTACACGCAAGCGCCGCGGGCGATGAAATCGACGATCATGAGCTTCTGGCTATTGTGCGTGACCATGGGCAACCTGCTGGTCGCGTTTCTCGCGCCGCTGCAAAAGACGATCCCGCTCTCGCAATTCTTCTGGCTGTTCGCGGGACTGATGGCCGGCGCTGCAACGATCTTCTTGGTGCTGGCGCTACGTTACAAGGGCAAGTCGTACTTGCAGCCCGAGCAGAATTCGTAACGCGACGTGCGAATCAGCTCCGGGTGCCATGCCCGCGCTCCGCGGGCATGGCACCCAGCCAGTGCCTCAGTGACACGAAACGGCACTCATGGTGTCGCCGCCGAGAGTTCTTCCGAGCGAGGATCCTGCTCGGCCTCGCGCGC
>CAZUPX010000511.1:0-1988 GCA_964622155.1 uncultured Planctomycetaceae bacterium
ACGGCGCGCTTGGCACGCAGCGGCTGGTGTTTGATTTCCGCGGTGGCCGCGGCGGCGACGGAATGCGGCTCGACCGGCAAGGCAACTTGTGGGTCGCAGCCGGCGTGCTCAAGCCGCGCCACGCCAACGAAACCGGTGACGTGCAAACCGGCATCCACGTGATTACACCCGGTGGCGAGTTGCTAGGCCGGATTCCAATCCCAGAAGACGTGCTCACGAACCTGACGTTCGGCGGACCGGACTTCAAAACGCTGTACGTCACCGCCGGCAAGACGCTATTCAAAATCAACGTCAACGTCAGCGGTTACTCGCTCTACCCGTCGCTAACCTCTGTTTGACGAGAGAAACCGAAGAGCTAACCACCAAGACACAAAGGGCGCGAAGGGGCACCAAGTCCAGATTGACTATTGAGGCCTACACTCAGACGGTACGATGACGAATCAGGTTGACGCGTATTAATTGCTCGCTTCGGAATTGGCTGCATTTCGCGCATTGCGATATGATGAGCTGATTCAATTGGTCGGCCCACCTCAGCCGCGACGAATTCGCGCCGCGGACTCTATCGATTACGCGGTCGAGGTCAGTGTTCGATGGCGAACATCAAAAGGCGGCGATATCCTGGTCGAAGGGTGGGTGGCCGTAGACGATTGTGGACCCGTGCGCCGTTGTGATGACAGTTTCGTCGTCTCGCCAACGTGACCTATGCCGTCATGATTGAGCCAATCCAATACTTCTCGGTATGAATTGGCCTACTACGGCTTCTGCAGCTTCTTCGTGTCCTTTGTGCCTTAGTGGTATAAAACCGTCTCTTTCTCACCGGCAATCTGACCACGAGCGTGAAACATGAACCGATTCTTGCTCTTGCTGGTGTTGCCGGTTGCGTTGTGCGAGACGACCGGCGCGGCTGCGACTGGGAAGCCCAACGTGCTGTTCATCGCAGTCGATGACTTGGGCACGCGCACGCACTGCTACGGTCAGCCGCTCGTCCAGTCGCCCAATATCGATCGACTGGCGGCGCGAGGCGTGATGTTCGAGCGGGCGTACTGCCAGTTTCCGCTGTGCAGTCCCAGCCGCGTGTCGCTGTTGACCGGCCTGCGACCTCAGACGACGCGCGTGTTCGATCTCAAGACCGACTTTCGCGCGAACTTGCCCGATGCGGTCACGTTGCCGCAGTCGTTCAAGAAGAACGGGTATTTCGTGGCTCGCGTGGGCAAGATTTTTCACTACGGCGTGCCGGGGCAGATCGGCACCAGCGGCCTGGACGACGCCCGTTCGTGGGACCTGGTGGTCAATCCGCGCGGTCGCGACAAGGACGAAGAGGCGAAAGTCGTGAACTACACGCCGAATCGCGGCCTGGGTTCTGCGATGTCGTTTTACGCGGCCGATGGTGCGGATGAGGAGCAAACGGATGGCCAGGGAGCCACGGCGGCGATCAAGCTGCTCGAAGAGCATCGCGGCCAGCCGTTTTTCCTGGGTGTTGGATTCTACCGTCCGCACACGCCGTACGTCGCCCCCAAGAAGTATTTTGATCTCTATCGGCTGGAGCAAATCAAGCTGCCTTTCAATCCACCTGACGATCACGACGACATTCCGCAGCCCGCCGCCACGATTCGTCCGCTCAACTACGGACTGTCCGACGAGCAATGCCGCGAGTGCCTGCGGGCCTATTTCGCGGCGCTATCGTTCATGGACGCGCAAGTAGGCCTAGTGCTCGACGCGCTCGACCGCTTGAAGCTCACGGAAAACACCATCGTCGTCTTGTGGGGTGATCACGGCTATCTGCTGGGCGAGCATGGCCAGTGGATGAAGCAGAGTCTGTTCGAGGAGTCCGCGCGCGTGCCTTTGATCATCGCGGCACCCGGCGCCAAGGGTAACGGTAAGTCATGTCCGCGAGTTGTGGAGACGATCGACATCTACCCGACGCTGGTCGATCTGGCCGGCATCGCGCCGCCGGCGGACCTGGCCGGCGTGAGCCTGCGATCGCTGTT
>CAZUPX010000512.1:0-1622 GCA_964622155.1 uncultured Planctomycetaceae bacterium
CCGGCCGTAAGTCTGTATGAAGACTGGATCAACTACAGTGCGCTGGACCTGATCTGCATTTCGCTGGACGACGTGAACTACTTGTCCACCAGCCGTCCGCGCGTCTGGCAAGCACTGCGGCAGTGGACGTGTGCGGGCGGCAATCTGTGTGTGTACGGAGTCGGGGCCGATTGGTCGGGACTGGAGCGACTCGACCGGCGCCTTAAATGGTCGACCGATTCGCGCGATCTCGAATCACCCGTCGCGGGGTGGATGCAGCCTCTTAAGGAATTCTACGGAATGCAAGGGCCGTACCGCACGCGAGGAGCGACCGTTTCGGCGCTGACTGAAGATGCTTCGAAGCTGTCTCCACCCGAAACCGACCCGTTCGTCCAGAAGGCGGTGGGCTTCGGCAAGGTAGTTGCCATCGCCAGCGCCGATCCCTTTCCCGGCAAGAGAATCGAGTGGCAGTGGCTGCTCAACACGCTGAGCGACGCACGCTATCGCTGGCCAACGCGGCACGGCCTGGCCTATCCCGGCGTCAATCCGGGTTTCGACAATCTGCTGGTCGCCGAAGTCGGGCTGCCGCCGATCAAGACCTATCGCGTACTGATTACGGTGTTCGTGATCTTGATTGGCCCGGTCAACTACTGGTTCTTGCACCGCAAGGGGCGCCTGCCGCTCTTGCTATTCACCGTACCGGCGGCGGCGTTGCTATTCTCCGGCGGCTTGTTCGCCTATGTGCTGGTGGCCGATGGATTGCAAACCTATTTGCGAGCGCGCAGCTACACCGAGCTCGACCAGCGGAACCATCAGGCCGTCAGTTGGGCGCGGCTGTCGTACTACGCCGGCCTGACGCCGTCGAGAGGCATGGTGTTTCCGACCGACACGGTCATCATGCCGTTGGACAAGAGCGACGAGGGGAGCTCGTGGCGTGGTGCGACGCGGCAGTTGACATGGGACGACCAGCAGCGTCTCGTGCGCGGATGGCTCGGTTCGCGAACACCGACGCAGTACCTGACGCTTCGCCCCTACGAGACCAACAGTGAGCTGACCATCGCCCCGACCGCCGACCGCACGCACTGCAACGTGGCCAACCAACTCGGCACGACCATTCACTGCGTCGTCGTCTGTGACGAAACCGGCAAGCTGCACTTTGGCAAGAACCTTCCGCCGGGCGCTCGGCGCCAGTTGAAAGCTATCAGCGGCCAGTCGATGACCGACGCGCTAGGGGAAATGCGCGATCAGCTCAGGAAGGATCCACCGGAATACCCAGTCGACGTATCACGGGGTGGACCACTCAATTTGTTTGGACGGCGGCGCACAAACTATTGGAACCGCTCCAGCGTGAGTGCAGATCCTTCCACCAGCCTGCTCGAGGTCTCGCTGCGCAAAGCGGCTGAGGGGATGCTCTCGCCGTCGTTCGAGCCGCGGACGTACATCGCCGTGGTTGATCGGCTGGCCGACGTCGTGGTCGGCATCGAGGGCGCGATCGAGACCCAAAGCCTGCACGTGATTTTTGCGAGGTGGTAAGCGGCATGAAATGTGATCGCCCATTGATCGAACTGGTTCATCTGCACCGCTACTTCGGCCGCACCAGGGCCGTAGCCGACGTCAGTTTCGCGGTCGGCCGCGGACAAGTG
>CAZUPX010000513.1:0-1797 GCA_964622155.1 uncultured Planctomycetaceae bacterium
GGTGAACCTGGGCTGCGCCACGGGGCATCCGTCATTCGTCATGTCCAGTTCGTTCACCAACCAGGTGCTGCAAAAACTCGCGCTGTGGACCGAGCCTGAGAAATATCCGCTGGGCGTGCACGTGCTGCCCAAAACGCTCGACGAAGAAGTCGCTCGTCTTCACCTGGCCAAGCTGGGCGTCAAGCTCACGAAGCTCACGCCGCGACAGGCCGACTACATCGGCGTGCCGGTCGAGGGGCCGTACAAGCCCGAGTACTACCGATATTAGGGTAGTGATTGGTTGTTAGTCTGGTGGCCGGTGACGCTTTGGAACCAGAGAGGGTTTTGGATTTTGGATTTTCGATTTTGGCGCTCGGCAATCCAAATTCGAAAATCCCCCTAACACATGACCGACATTCAAGCGTTTCGTGGACTTCGTTACGACCTGGGTCACGTGGGTTCGTTGAGCGACGTGATCGCGCCGCCGTACGACGTGATCGGCCCGCAACTGCAAGAACAGCTTTACAAGAAGCACCCGGCCAACGTGATTCGGCTGATACTCAATCGCGACGAGCCGGGCGACGACGAGCACGGCAACCGCTACAGTCGCGCGGCGCAGTTTCTTAAGAACTGGCGCAGCGAGGGCCTGTTATTCACGGAGTCGCAACCGGCGATCTACGTCTACCATCAGGTGTTCACCAGCAGTGGCCAGACGTTCACGCGGCGCGGGTTCATGGGTCGCACACGGCTGGAACGGTTTGGCGAAGGCCGGATCTTTCCGCACGAAGAGACCATGGCCGGGCCGAAGCAAGACCGACTGCTGCTGACCCGTGCCTGCAAGGCCAACTTAAGCCAGATCTTTGGCCTGTACCCCGACGACGCCTCCGAGGTCCAGGAGCGTCTGGAGAAATCCATCGCCGGCGTCGCGCCG
Source organism: uncultured Planctomycetaceae bacterium (assembly GCA_964622155.1). Lineage (GTDB taxonomy): Bacteria > Planctomycetota > Planctomycetia > Pirellulales > PALSA-1355 > CAZUPX01. Next base: position 911 of record CAZUPX010000513.1, read on the forward strand.
CTCGAAGCCGTCGATCACCTGGGGGTCACACACCGTATGTGGCCGGTGACCGACATGTCGGCGATCTCGGCCGCGAGCGGAATGCTGAGTGACAAGGATATCTTCATCGCAGACGGGCATCACCGCTACGAAACCGCGTGCAACTATCGCGACGAGCTGGCGGCCGGCGACAGGCTGTCGCCGCAGCACCCGGCCAACTTCGTGCTCATGATGTGTATCGGCATGAGCGACCCGGGCTTGCTCGTGCTGCCCACGCATCGTCTGTTCCGCGGCCCCGATGGTCTCGACGCCAAGCAACTCGCCGCCAAGCTGGCCGGCGCCTTCGAGCTGCGCGACGCCGGCACGGGAGCAGGCACCGCGCGCGAGGTCTGGGAGGAGATCGAGACGGCTGATCGACAAGGTACGCTCGGCCTGTTCACGGCCAAGGACAACCGCTGGACCTTGGCAACGATCACGGCCGCCGGACGCGACACGATGGCACAGGCGGCTGCCGAGCACAGCAACGACTGGTGCGAGCTGGGCGTGAGCATCTTGCACCGCCTGCTGGTCGAGAGCTTGCTGGGCGGGGCAAGCTGGCCAAAACCGCGCTACGTTCACCTGGTGGACGAAGTCGTCGAGAGCCTCGGGACTGGCGAGTTCCCGCTGGCCGCTCTGGTCATGCCGGCCACGGTCGACCATATTCGTGTCATTAGCGAACACGGCGAGCGGATGCCGGCCAAGAGCACCTACTTCTATCCCAAGCTGCTCAGCGGCCTGGTCATCAATCCGCTCGAGTGACGTCGAGCGAATCAGATTACTCGCGCGATAGGGGTCGTGGCGATGAGTTGGCCGAGGCAACAGGGTTTGCCTCGTTTCACGTGAAACCCAAATCGGCAAAGTTCGCCGCC
>CAZUPX010000514.1:0-3583 GCA_964622155.1 uncultured Planctomycetaceae bacterium
CGATATCGGTAAACAAAATGCTCTGGTGCGCCGTCAGGCGAATTCCGGGGCGCAGCGTTCGGCAAATCAGCCGCAAGGCCGTCTTCAACCGCAGACCGTGCTCGTCGTGGATCCGCCCGTTCTCGACGTTCAGACCGTAAAACAGCCGACCGTCTCCCTGCTCGTGCCAACCGATGTGGTCGTCGAAGTCGCGAACGTCATCGGGATGCGGATCCGCTAGCGCCGCACCGTAGTACTCCTCGACCTTGGCCTTGAACTTCGGCAAGCCCCAATTGTGAATCAGATACTTCAGCCGCGCGACCTTGCGGTCCGAACGATTCCCAAAGTCGCGCTGCACTTTGACGATCGCGGTCGCCACGTCGACGGCCTGCTCGGGTTTGATATAGGCCATCCGCTGGGCCACGGCGGGAAAAGTCTTCTCGGCGCTAGGCGTCACTCCCATTCCGCCCCCAACCAGCACGTTGTAACCGACGATCGAGTCGCCCTCGGTGATCGCCATCAGGCCCAGGTCGTTGGCGTAGATGTCGACGCAGTTATCTTGTGGCAGCCCGATCGCCGTTTTGAATTTGCGCGGCAGATAGGTCGGGCCGTAGAGGGGCTCGACCTCGTGGCCGTTGGAGCCGCCGCCGACCAGCGTCTCTTCGTTGGTGTCCGGGTCTTTGATCCACAGCTCGTGGTAGGCCCGAGTACGCGGGCACAGGTGTACGGCCAGTTGATCCGCGAGCGCCTGCATCTGGCTTCGCACGTGGTCGTGCAAGGGCGCGGGGCAGCACATGATGTTGCGCTCCACGTCGCCGCAAGCCGCCAACGTCGAAAGCTGGATCTCGTTGATCCGATGAATCGCCTTCCACAAGTCGTGCTTCAGTACGCCGTGCAACTGCAAGCCCTGGCGGCTGGTGATCCGCAGCGTGGTGTTGCCCACCTCCTCGCCGAGGTCCATTTCCGCCAGGAGCTGATCGGCAGTCAGCTTGCCACCGGGGATCTTGGTGCGGACCATGAAGGAGTAGACTTTGGCGCCCTTGCCTTTGTGGCCCTCCACACGTCCGCCGGCTCGAGCGTCGCGATCGTCCTGCTGATAGGTCCCGTGGTGCTTCAGCAGTTGGACGCTGGTCTTGCCAAAGAAGTCGTTGCCGTCTCGCAACTCCGGTCCAATGTCACCACGCAGATATTCACTCTGAATCTTGAAAACCTCGACCGGACTAAGCTTGGGTTCGTCTGGCATGGGGCACACAGAACTAGGAAAAGATGGCACGCAAAGGTTGCGGGCAGCGGCAGGATCGCACAATGGTCATAATGATTACCATCATTGTAATATTTTCGCAGCAACAAGTCGCTAGTCAAGCGAAACTATAGCTGCCCCCCGACGATTCGGCCACGGCGTTTTTGGCCAGCCGAGCACGGTGAACTACTCGCAACATCAGTGGAGCCCAGGATCAACCTCCCTGGCCCCGCCGCACCGTTGCGACAATAGTCCACTACCGCCGCCTGGGCTAGAATGCGGCGTCTCGTCGCCCACGCTGCTGCGGAAGAAGGGGTCTCCAAGAGTGACGGCCGCGATCCTGGATGGCAAAAAGCTCGCCGGGCAAATCCGCGAGGAGTTGCGAGTTGAGGTCGCCGACTTCATTGAAAACAATGGCGAAGTGCCCACGCTGGCCGCGGTGCTGGTGGGCGACGATCCGGCCAGCCAGGTCTACGTGCGCAACAAGGTACACGGTTGCGGGCAAGTCGGCATTCAGAGCCGGTTGTTCACGCTGCCCAGCACCACCTCGCAAGACGAGCTATTAGGCCTGATCTCCAAACTCAATAAGGGCAAGGACGAGCCGGTTCACGGCATCCTCGTGCAGTTGCCACTGCCGCCGCACATCGACGTGCAGCGCGTGTTGCAAGCCGTGAGCCCGCTGAAGGATGTCGACGGTTTCCATCCGGAAAACGTCGGCCGGCTGGTGCAAGGCCATCCACGGTTTCTGCCATGCACGCCTGCGGGCATTCAGCAACTCCTGGTGCGCAACGACATCCCCATCGCCGGACGGCATGTAGTTATTGTCGGCCGCAGTGAGACGGTCGGCAAGCCAATGGCGCTGTTGCTTGCGCAGCGTGGGGCCGGCGGCGACGCTACGGTAACGCTGTGCCACAGCAAGACGCGCGACATGCCGAAGTTGACGCGGCTGGCTGATATTTTGATCGTGGCCATCAACCAGCCTCAATTCATCAAGGACGACATGGTCAAGCCCGGCGCCGTGGTGGTCGACGTCGGCATTCATCGCACCGAGCAGGGATTGGTCGGCGACGTCGATTTCGCCGGCGTCAGCCAGGTTGCCGGCCACATCACGCCCGTCCCCGGCGGCGTTGGCCCGCTGACCGTGAGCATGCTATTGGTTAATACGCTGGCCGCGGCGCGGATCCAACAGTGAGGCGTCGGCACGTTCGGATTCACGTCGAGAACCGCCGCAGCACGTTGGCCGTGATGCGCGAGACACCTTCGTCCACCAGCACGCAGGCGGGCCAGCAGATCGATCCGACCGAAAACACCGCGCCGCTGCTGGGGGTCTCGAAGTACACCATGTCGGCGCCGCCATCGTCGGGATTCACGCCTTTGGCGATCCTTTGAACGCCGCGTGGTGAACTGGACGAGACCTTGTCGGTCTCATGCCCCGAGGCGCCGCCGGGGATTCGCTCGTGCAGGCTCGCTCGCCCGAACAGATCGCCCTGGTTCAAGTTCGTGCCGGCCAACGTCCAGTGATTGGCGTCGATGACCCGATAGGGCGCGGCCGTCATCACGCCCGCTTCCGTATAAACCACGCCCAGCAGGTGGGCCTCCGATTCCATTTGCACGCCGAAACGACTTTCGCAGTGGAGGAGGTTGGTTTGCAGCTTTCGGCTGTCGCCGTTGTGGACGACCATCGTCGCCGGGTCGGAGAATGAAACAGCACAGTTCAGACCGTTGCCGCCCAGATACATCAAGCGCCCGCCGCGCTCGAACACCCAGCTCTTAACCGCCTGATACATCTCTTTCGACCAGTACTCCGGGTGCGTACTGATGACCAACACGCGATAAGCGTCGAGATTGATCTGACCGGCATGTAGCTGAGTCTCGGCGTACAGGTCGTACTCAAACCCTTCGCGCTCGATCCAGCCCAGCAGCCGCCACTCGGCCGGCGCCACATGACAAGCCGCCCGGCCTTCGATTGGGTCGCTCAGCCGTGTTGCCTCAGGCACATGATTGATCGGTTCGGGGCGGTCGAACGACAGCGGAGCGTACGACTCAGCATTCCAGGTGCCGAACTCGGGATCGGCGTAGCGCGGCAGCTCAATCCGCGCGTTGACCGTCGGTGTCGGCGGTAACTGGTCGGCATGAATGTAATTGCTGCGGCCGCCGAAATTGTTGTATGCATTCCAGGTGATGTTCGACGCCAACACGGCAATCTTCGATCGTGGCGAGCTTGGCGCGACGATCCACGGGAACGAAAAGAACCGGCCGCTGTCGGTGCGGGCGTGAAAGTAGTACAAGCCGGATCGCTCCGGCGCGGTTACGAATTGCGCGTGCTGCCAACTGCCGTAGCCGGACTTGTTCCACTGGACGCCG
>CAZUPX010000515.1:0-3070 GCA_964622155.1 uncultured Planctomycetaceae bacterium
GGCCGCCTGGTCGTCGCCGCGCTGGTGTGCCAATCGAGCCAATTCGGCCGGAAGCAGAGCGGCATCGGGGTGCTTCTCGGCAGCTTCCGCCAGCGTTTCCGCCGCTTTCTCGCGTTGGCCGACCGCTTCCTGGCATCGCGCGATGCCCAGCGCGAACTGCCCGCCCTCGTCAGGAGGCAAGGCACGATACGTCTCTTCGGCCTCGGCGTACTTTCCTTCCAGGAATAGTCGCTCGGCCGACGCCAGTGTCTTCTCGGCGGCTCCTTCCTGGCCGACAGTCAGGTGAGTGCCGATCACCACCACAAGCATTCCCCCGCACAAACGCATCACGAAGGAACAGGGCATGGCGAAGGCATCTCGTATAACGGCCGGAAAGCGCGCCGCCGTGCGACGCATCCATAATTGTCCAATAGGTTTAGCGTATCGACAAGGGGTGAGAGACTCAGGCTGCAGGCAAACGGGCCGCGGCGAGAACTGCCTTGAACGACGTCGTCGCTCAGGCGGCAACTCGCGCCGAGTCAGCCTGTTGCGAGGCCATTGGCAACGTTGCCGGCCAGGCGACGCTCGACGTGGATTCACGGATCAATTGTGCGAGCAAATAGACCCCGAAGAAGATGGTCATCAGGGGCGCCAACCAAATCGAGTGCTGTGGGTCGGTGAAGAGTCGGCCGATTTCGTATCCGCCGACGGTTCCAAGGGCCATGAGGCCCACGAGCGCCGCCCGGCCAAGATTCCTTTCTACAGCCCACTCCTGGGCGAAGCACAGACCCAAGGCAGGGGCAAGCATCGAATACGTGTTGTTTTCGGTGCGAGGATTGAACAGCATCAAGTACGCGGTCGACAGAGCATAGAAATAAACGGCCCACCTCGACTCGCCCAGGCGGCGGCGGCACACGAGACAAACGACAAGCGTCGTGCCGGCCAGCACAAGGCGGACCAGCGTTTGCGCGCCGGCGCCGACAGGCCAGCCAAACACGCCCAGCATGCCGAACACTTGAGCAAATGGCTGCTGGTCCGCGAACGTCGACGCCGCCTGGAACATTTCTTTACAAGCCAGAAACTGCGACTCCACGTAAGCCGGCGATTGCGTGAACCACGGCAAAAGCAACATGAGCGCAAGACCAATCGTCAGCCGGCCGATCAATCGCGGGTAGAGCACCGTCGCCAGCAATAGCAGCGAGACCGTAAGCGGCTTAATCGCCGTAGCCAGCGTCAAATACGTGGCCGCGCGCCTCCACTGCTGCTGGCTCAATGAGGCGACCGCCGCCATCATCAGGCCGGCAATCAGGATCGTGGCCTGGCCGTTTCGCGCGCTGCTGAACGAAAGCGGAACGGCGATCAGCGTGGCGATACCAAATAACGGCTGCGAGGACCGCTGCTCGGCCCGCGTGGCGAGCCGTTCGAGGCCCCAGGCAAAGGTGCCGATCGTCGCCAACCGCCAGAGCACATCACGGAGTACAGGCGAAATCACCGCGAAAGGTATGAACAGCACGGCCGACTGCGGCAAATAGATGAAGCCAGTTCCCGAGCCGTTGTATAGCGGTTGCCCATTCAGCCAGTTCTCAGCGGCGCTCCAATATGAACCCGTCACCGTACGCTGACTGCCGAGCGCCACAAATGAGCACGCGATGAGGCACAGCATGCTCCAAACCGCGTAGCCGAGTCGACGGTCGCGCAAGAACGTACCGCGCTCGAATCCGCCGCGAAATGCGATAACCCGCGGCAGCACATCGGGTACCCGCGCAGCCAGCATCAGTCTGGTTCCTCGATAGGCGACCGACAAATCGACCTGGTCGTGCCTTAAGCCGGCAGTCTGCAATCACAGTGTTCATCGGCAGAATTGGGGGGGTGACGTTATATCGACAATTCCTTTTGGATAACCGCACGGCGAACGAAGTGTCCGATGGATCCTGCGATGTCATTTGTGGCGACAGCATCGTTGACAGCAGACAGCAGTTGAACGTCTGGGCCTGTGGCCTCCCGCCTCAAGCCTTGCTCACTCGAATAGCCAGTCAACGACCTGCACCAGGCCGTCTGCATCGTGGCTGGGGGCAATCCGATCGGCGGCGGCTTTGACCTCGTCCAAGGCATTGCCCATCGCCACGCCCAGCCCGGCGGCCTCAATCATTGGGATGTCGTTAACGTCATCCCCTGCCGCACATATCTCGTCGGGCCGAATGCCCCACGTTTCGGCCAGCCGCAAGATGCCGCTCCACTTGCTGACCCCGAACGGCGCGATCTCGCACATGAAGCCTGTATAGCGTGGGCTTCGCAACACGTGCACGTAGAGTTCCAGAGGCAGACGCTTGCACAACGCGTTCTGGAGATCGAGCATTTCATCGCGCTTGGCCATGGCGAACAGGGCGAAAACGCCGGGCGGTGGAGAGTTGGACAAGTTCGCGCAAACTCGTTCGCAGCCGGCGTTGCGTTCGAGGAACTCGACCATTTCCGCGCGGTTTGCATTAAGCGACGTGCAGTAGTAGTCGAAGCCGAGGTCAAACGTGTCGGCGTACACGACGGCCTGGTAGCCCGCGCGGTAGATGATTTCCAGACAAGCTTCCAGCGCGCCGGGCTTGAACTCGGCGCGATAGAGAGTCGAGTGGTCGGCGGCTCTCTTGATCAGCGCCCCGCTGGCAGTGACCAGGGGGAGGTTGAGTTGAAGCGGCTCGACCAGCGGCAAGACTCGGCTGTAGCGGCGCCCGGTGGCCAGCACGACGTGAATGCCTGCCCGCTGAGCTCGAAGCACGGCGGCGCGAGTGGCCTCGGTCAGCTCGTTCTGACTGTTGACCAGCGTACCATCGATGTCGATTGCCAGCAGGCGATAACGGAGCATGGGTTTCCATTTTAGCTGGAAGTGTTGCTATGGGTATCGCGGTCTCGTGGCGACCGGCGACGGCCGAGGGGGCGATAGCCCTGTTCGCCGAGGCGCGAGGCGTCTAAAATACTTCCGGCCTGCCGAGACTTCGCACGTCACCACGGTTTCCACAACGCCTCCGGCTTTCTCGCGACTCCGTAATCGATCATGGGCGAATTTGTCACCGTGGCCAAAGTGGGCGCGATCCCCGAAGGG
>CAZUPX010000516.1:0-2102 GCA_964622155.1 uncultured Planctomycetaceae bacterium
TGCCGATCGTGGCGTTGAGGGCCGAACTGAGCACAACCGAAAATGTTTCGTCGGCTTCGTTGGTCGTGTCACCACTGACCACAATGGTGATGAACTGTGTCGTTTGGTCCGGCGCGAACGTAACCGTTCCGCTGGCTGCGAGGTAGTCATTGTTGGCCACCGTAGCCGTGCCGTTGCTGGTGGTAAAAGCCACGGTGATCGCCTGAACGCTCGGGGCGGATAGGCTGACGGTGAACACAAACGGGGTGGTTCCGAAATTCCCCTCGTAAGCCGCGAAGTGATTGATGGACACCGAGGGCGGCCCGTCGTCGTTGACGATCGTGCCCACGCCCGTTGCATTGCCCAGTGTCGCGTTGCTGGGGTTAAACAGCACGACGCTGAACACTTCGTCCGCCTCGAGGGACGTGTCGCCAATGACCGCAACGGTGACTAGCTGCGTCGTTTGGTTCGGCGCGAACGTAACCACGCCGCTGGCTGCCTGGTAGTCGACGCCGGCGGTGGGACCGTCAGGCCCAGTGCCATCGGCCGTGAAGTAGCCGACCGCGACCGGTTCGGTCGATGCTATCGAGAGCGATACGGTGAACACGAAGTTGGTCGTGCCGAAATCGCCTTCCGGTTGGACAACACTGGGGGTGATCGACAGGACCGGCGGCGCCAGCGCCAGCGAGAACTCCGAGGTCCCTTCGGGGCCGGTGGCGGTCGCCGTGATGAACTCGGATAAGCTAGAAGGCCCAAGATTGGCGGCGTCAAAGCTCGCGTTGCCGGCACCGTTCGTGGCGACGGTGATCGAGCCCAAGTAGCGCTGCCCTTCACCATGCCCGGAGGGATCTGCCGCGCTGTTGGCGTAGAAATCGATGTCGAAAGTTGTGTTGGCGGTGCTCGCTAACGTGCCGACGACTCGCGTCGCCGCCCCGCGGCCAGCGGCCGTGAGCACGGGGAAGTTCTGCAGGCCGTTGGGGCCAGTATCCGCATCTCCCGCATCGTTCGGTGTGACGCCAAATGAAGCAAGGTCGATGCCCAACTGCGTGTTCGAATAGATGGAATTGCCTCGAATTGTGTTGCCCAAGCTCGTGCCACCGATGACCGCCACACCCCGACCGCCGTTGAAGGCGATTACATTACCTGCACCGCTCGCCGTGGAACCGATGACATTGCCGGTCGCGCCGTCTACGTTTACCTCAAGGCGCACTCCGTCGCCTGTGTTGCCCGCAGCGGTCACCCCGTCGGGCAGCACCCCAATGTAGTTGCCCAGAATCTGGACATTGTCGGCGTCCAACATGTAGATGCCGGCAAAGAGGTTGCCCGAGATAACATTCCCGGCACCAGCCGCGGTGCCTCCGATCGTTGCGCCACCGGTGGTCTCTCTCCCTACGGCGACACCCGTGGACGAATTAGGAACAACCGTAGTGCCGTCGGCGCCGATGCCAAAATAGTTGCCTTGGACGACATTGCTTGGTCCCGGGCTAAAGATCCCCACTCCATGAGCGTTTCCGCTGATGACATTGCGCGCCTCGGCAGTTGTCCCTCCGATCGTCGTATTGCTGGCAGTGCCGTCAACGAGCACCCCGGTACTGTTGCCTGCGGCGGTCACGCCATCAGGGAGCAGGCCAATGTAGTTGCCTTGGATTTGGACTGTGTCTGAGGAATAGAGGTAGATCCCGTTATTGGTATTGCCCGCGATCACGTTCCTTGCGCCCGCCGCGCCGCCGCCGATCGTCGTGTTGGCGGCATCCGTGGACACGACAATGCCGTTGTGATTGGCCACCACCGTCGCACCGTCGGCGGCCAGGCCAATGTAGTTGCCTTGGATCGTGTTTCCGCTGGCCGCGCTGCCTTGAAGCAGAATCCCAGACCCGCCGAGGCCGGTCCCGGAAATGACGTTACGGTCTTGTGCCTGTGTGCCGCCGATCGTATTGCTGCCACTGGTGATGTAAATTCCATGAGATCCGTTTGGCCGCGCGGTGACGCCGTCGGCGTCGAGACCGATGTAGTTGCCCACGATCCGGTTACTGCCGAGCGAGGCCAATTCAAGGCCGGATTGCGTGAAACCGCCGATGGCCAACCCGCGTACCGTCGAGCTCCCGGCCTCAATTCGCAGCCCA
>CAZUPX010000517.1:0-3896 GCA_964622155.1 uncultured Planctomycetaceae bacterium
CAATCTTTTGCCGCTGCCGCCGCTGGATGGCGGCAAGATCATTTGCTGCCTGTTGGAGAAGATTAATCCGCGACTGGCGAGCTTGCACACGCGGCTTGCCGTTGTCGGAATCGCTCTGTTGTTGACGCTCGTGGCCTATACGACCGTGATGGACGTTGTCCGACAACTGGCTTAAACCCGCCGATCGCGACGGCTTCCCCCCAGAACGGCGTATCGATGGCGCGCCGGATGGGCCGAAACGGGCGCACCAGCGCGCTCAAAACGCCGGGTTGGCACGGCTCTAGTCAAGTCTCGGTGTCTGGCAGGACGAAGGCACAACAGGACCAAGCGCGCAGTCCTGGAGCAGCCCATGAAGCGCACGATATTGGGTTTGATTGCCGTCGCCACATTGTTGATGACCACGCGCGCGTTGGCGCATGGGCACGGCTATCACGTTGGATTCTACGGCGTCTACCGGCCGTACTATCCGGCCTACGTGCCGTATTATTACGGCCCGGCGTACTACCCGCCGCCTCCGGCGTACTACTACCCGCCTCCGCCGCCGTTTCCGGTCTACCCAGCCTATCCGGTGTATCCCGCACCATATCCGGGCGTGGGCGCTGGCTACTACAGCCCGAGCTTCTCCATCAGCGTCGGGCGTTAGTCTCCGGTCGAGCGGCGACGCGATGCTCGGCCGGTATGCACTCAATCCAGCCGAATCTCGATCCGGGTTTGAAACGATTGCCCAGGATCCAAGGTTTGCAGGTGTGGATCGATTCCCTTTTCGGCCAGCGTAAACGGATCGGGAATGGTCGTGTACGGTTCGATACACACCGCCTCTCGGTGCGGCGGCGTGTACACGACACACGCCGTGAAGCGGTCGTCGAAGGTCATTGCCAGCGTGCGTTTGCTGTTGGGATCGGACACGGTAGCCGTCAGGAGATGGTTTTCGAATTTCAGGCCGCTGAAGACATGATCGAGCTTCAGGCCACCAGCGGTCGCACCGCGCGCCAGTTCGGCCGCGGTCGCCGAAGGCGCATTGTGGCCCGTCGGCAGTAGCCCTTCTAGCTGCCAGTCGCCTTCGACGCCGACGGTCACGCGGCACGCGGCCGCGTTCTTCGATCCCAGCGGGATGCGGAAATACGGATGCGTGCCAAATCCAAACGGCAGTCGACTTGTGCCGGGATTGTCGACCGTGTAGTCCGCGACAAGCGAATTGCCGGTCACCGCGTATTCGGCTGTTATGCGAAAATCGCTCGGCCAGTGATCCAAAAGCGCCGCATCGTCGAGCGAGGCTTGAAACTCCCCGCGGACCCGATCAGCTTCGTGACGTGTCACTCGCCAGGGCCGGTCGATCACAAACCCGTGAATGGCGTTTCCCTGGCCGTCTCCGGCCGTCAGGTTGTACTGCTTGCCGTCATAGCGAAACGCCGTGCCTCGGATGCGGCCAGCAAAGGGAAACAAAAGCGGAATGCCGCTTCCCGACGGACACCCCTTGCCGGTGAGAAAATCAGCCGCCGTCCAGAGGGTCTCGACCGGCCCGGCCGAAGTCGGTACTTCGAAGCTGTAGCAATTAAATCCGATTCCCGGCGCGATCCGCGCGCGAGCCCCGCTGCGAGAGTCGACCAGAGTCAGTGTTTCGAGCGACATCGATGGCAATCCTGTTCGTGGGAGTTCAGCGGGTTTGACCTACAGAGTTACACGTAAGGCGATTTGCAATATTCATGAGGCTGCTGGCACACTGGTGCTCTGCGGCGCGGCCGTAAAATGCTCGAACGGATTGTGAATGCGGCAGTGCGTGGCGCCCATGAGGAGCACAACCAACAGCATCGTGGCAATCGAGCGGCGGACGTACCGCGGCTCGCACTCCCCCTGGGCAATCGCCGCCAGGCTGTGCATCAGGTACAGCGCCAACGCGATCCCGATCGCGAACAGCCCGGTGGCGATTCGATCGCCCCCCACCAGTCGATCGCGGGCTGATTCCTGCATTTCGAGCGTCATCCACAGTCCCGTCGGAATCTGCAGCACCGACGTGACCAGGCCGACCAGCGCTCCGCGCAGGATGAGCGGCTTGGCTGATTCACGCTGTCCGCTGCGGAGAGCAAGTCCCATCAGTGCGACACCGGCGACCGCCAGGGCCGCCAACCAAACGTGCGTCACGCGCGACAATACCTCGCTGTCCAACAGCATCCGCTGGTAGCCGGCGCGGTCCAAGGTCCGGCCTAACATCTCGCCGCGCGAATCGAGTACCGAGGCAATTGCAAACATGCTCGGGAAATGAATCATCAAGTTCGTCGCGGCGGCGATCGCGAGCGCCGGATGAGCCAATCGCCGCGTGGTCCAGCGATTCCACAGTCCGACGTACGCGATCATGCACCCCAGCGAAAAGATCAACTCAACCACTCCGAACCACAACCGGCTGGGGGGCAGGGCCAATAGGACCGAGACGTACGGCGCGTCAAGCCACCACCGCAGGGCCAACAGGACCAATCCCGACGCGATTCCACCGACCAGGGCCCACATCGCCGTGCGCGCCAGCGACAGGCCGACGCGCCCTGCTAACAGGTCGCCGTGTCGCGAGGCGCGCCATTCGAGCCACACGCACACCAACGGCCCCGCCATGGCCACGTCCACCAGGGCCAAGTGCATGCTCATCAACAGGACGACGATCAGTTGCAACACGTCAGGACCTCGTCGAGAAGAGGCGGCAACCTCAGGCGTAGACAAGATACCGTTGACTTGGTGGCGATCTAGACTCGATCCACCTCGCCAACATCGCCAGCGCGGAAATCTGTTGCCTCCGCACGCAAAGCGGGGGCGTAAGTGTATAGCATCGTACCAGCATACGTTCGAACGGCTCAGCTTGACAATCGGCAAGCTTCAACCGTAGGCTTGGCTGGACGATACTACTTTCCTGGGGCGATTAGCTCAGTTGGTTAGAGCGCCACGTTTACACCGTGGATGTCGGGGGTTCGAGTCCCTCATCGCCCACTGTTAGCATCGGGAACACGCGAGACATGGCGGATTCCCCGCCAATTTCTAGCATCGCTTCCAGAGCGTGCGCGTCGGTTCTCGTCGAAACGGTCGCTTGCTGCGCCTGAAAATGCGCCGCCTTCTGGAAGTGCTCATCGGTCACTTGCAAGTAGTGCTCGCGGGCAATGGCTTGCGAGTTGCCGATCCACTGGCAGACCGCGTGCGCGGGGAAGTGCTCGGCCAGTTCCGTCTGTCGCGTGCTGCGGAGATTTTGGAACAACTTGGGCCACGGCTCCAGGCCCGCTCGGCGGACGATGCGCTCCAGCCGCGTGCGGAAGTTTTTCGCCACGTCGCGGTAGCGGGCGATAACAAACTCCGTGCCCGGCTCGGCTTGCTCCCAAACCGCTTCCAGGTGTGGGCGTAGTTCGGGGAATAGCGGTACGACGCGGCTTTCCTTCCCATCGTGGTGCGCCGTCTTAGGGCTGTGTACCGTTAGACGGTTGCGCTCCCAATCGACATCGGACCAGCGGAGGGCCAAGGGCTCCGAGGGGCAGCGTAGCCCGCCGTAGCGGCTCAGGGCGAACAACAGCCGCCACTGGGCGTCGGGGCAGGCGTCCAGCACGCGCTGGGCCATCTCGCGGGTCACGAAGAAATCGCGGGCGCGGTTGCCGCGCACCGTGGTCCCCTTCATGTCGGCGAACGGATTCTCGGCAATCAGTTTGCGACGCTGGGCCGCGCGAAAGAACTGCTTGGCGATGCCACAACGCCGCTTGACGGTGTTCTCCGCCAGACCTTCATGCTGCGCAAGCCAGATTCGCCAGGCGTCACAGTCGCCGGGGGTGATCGACGCTAGCGGCCTTGATGCGCTGAAGTGGTTCACCAGACAACGGCGAGTGTGACCGTACACCGTGGCGGTCGCGCCCTTCACGTCAGCCCGCAACTCG
>CAZUPX010000518.1:0-3831 GCA_964622155.1 uncultured Planctomycetaceae bacterium
CCTCGCCGACAGCTTCACGGCGGAAGTCGAATTGCGCACGACCGACTCCACGGGCGTGATCATCGGCAGTCGGCCAAGCGTCAAGAACTGGACGCTGCAAATCGTCAATGGTCTTGTCCAGTTTTCGCTGTTCGATGGTGCCAACACTCCGACCATCACCTCGACCGCCGCCATCAACGACGGCAATTGGCACCGTGTCGTTGCGGTGCGAAACGCCAGCAGCCATCTCTTGAAGCTCTACGTCGACGGAGTTTCGGCGGCGTCCGACGTGAGCGACACGACGAGCCAGCCGCGGGCACCCAGCGACCCGCTCGATCCCGTCGTGCTCGGCGCGTACAACGATACGAGCGCCGCAAGCCAATTGACCGCCGACATCGACATGGTGCGGATCACTCGAACGGCGCTATCGCCGGAGAGTTTCTTGCCGGCCGATTTCGTCAGCCCCACGCCGCCACCCACGGTTGCCGACGCCGGCAACGCCCCGACGGCGGTGGCCGGCTTGCAACTATGGTTGCCTGCTTACGATCCGGCCCGCTACTTCGCGGGTATCAACTACGTGGATTCGCTTCCGCTGCAGCCGTTCAACGGCATGGCCTCCCACTCGGCCATCGAAGGTTCATCCAACCGCTACGGCGTTTCCACGGTCAGCCAATTCGACCAGGTCGTTTACCAAAGCGATGCCTCGATCGGTGCCTCGTGGAAATTCGACGCGTCGGGCGGCGCGACGCTGGGCAACCCGCTGCGCGTCAACGGGTCATCCGGATTGTCCAGCACGAATTTCAATTTCGTGCAAAACACCGGCGTGTTCACGCTGTCCACATTCGTCAACGTCGGCGCGGCGACCGGCGGACCGATGACACTTTTTGACACGAACGAAGCGCTCACCACGCTGGCCGGCTTCAGTCTCATGCGACAAACGGATGGCAGTTTGCGCCTGGTGATCAGCGGCGGTACGGGGCAACCGGTTCGCTTCAACGAGGCGGCGCCCTCGGGCGCGCAGGTGAGCGAGGGCACGTGGTATCACGTGGCGGTCGTTGGCACGGGGCCGGGCAACCCCGTTCAGTTCTACGTGACCCCTCTGGGCGCGTTGAGCGTGACGCGATACGACTCGATCGGTCCGCTGGGAGGTCCCAATGGCAACTATTTAACCGATCTGAGTCACGACCTGCTCATCGGCGGCCGCTCCAACACGGCAGTTGGCGCACCGACCGGAGCGGCGCCGCTCAATGGCGGCATGGTCAACCAGGCCATCTTCAACAGCGCTCTGTCGACGGCTCAGATTCAACAACTGTTCTTGTACGGCAAGGGGTATGCGGGCGTCAGCGTGGCAGCCGTGCAACGGCAGATCTTCGCCGGACCTGTGGTCACCTTCAAGGCCGCCAGCCCCACTATGCAGCCGAGTGATTATTCGGCCACGATCACCTGGGGCGACTCCCATGTCTCAGCCGGCGTGATCTCACTGGTCAGCGGAGTGGTGACCGTCAATGGAATCAACACGTATGCCGCCGCAGGCTCGTTTCCAGTCACCATTGCCATCACCGATCTCGTCGCTAGCACGACGGTCGACGTAACGACCACCGCCACGGTCGCACCCTCGTTGCAGGCCACCGCGCTAAGCGTCAGCGCGGTCACGGGGCGAGAGTTCACCGGGCTGGTGGCAAGCTTTACCGATGCCGATCCCAGCCCGTCATTAAGCAACTACTCGGCCACGATCGATTGGGGCGACGGCCAACAGTCGGCAGGCGTGATATCGCAGGCCGACGGCGTGTATAGTGTGACAGGCACGCACACGTATGCCGCTGCCGGGACTTTTTCGACGAGCGTGACGATTAACGATGCCGCCAACGGCGACATCGCAACTCCAACAAGCTCGGCCACGGTTGGCGATCCCATAGTCGCAAATGCACTGGCGATCAACGCAATCACCGGCGACCCGTTCAACGGCGCGATGGCGACGTTCACCGATGTCGATTCGGGCACGACACCGGCCAACTATTCGGCGACCATAAACTGGGGCGACGGCAACGTCACCGCGGGGTCGATTTCACTGGCCAGCGGCGTTTTCACGGTCTCAGGCACACACACCTATGCCGCGCCGGCGACTTATTCGACCACGGTCACAGTTCAAGACCTCGGCGACGGTGACGGTGACGCGGCCAGCGGTAGCGCCAACGTGCAAAATGCGATGACCGCCAGCGGAATCAACCTGATCGCCGTCGTTGGATACGCGTTTGGCGGAGCCGTCGCCAGCTTTACGACGCCCAATCCCCTAGCGCCCCCTGCCAACTTCACAGCCACCATCAACTGGGGCGACGGCAACGTCACCGCCGGCACCGTCACGCTCGCCGGCGGCGTCTACAAGGTTAGCGGCACGCACACTTATGCCGCGCCCGGCAACTTGGCGGTCAATACGACGATCAACGATTCCGGCGGACACACGGTCATCCCCAACAGCACCGCCAGCGTGAGCAGCACGACTCAGATTGCTGCCCGCCAGATCTTCTATCTCCGCTCGCCCAAGTACGACGTCACCAACAATAACATGCCCGGCTTCAGCGACGACAACGCCATCGCGCCGGACAAGGCGGCCTACCTGCCCGGCTCGGGCACGTCGACTTTCGCCAGCGTGTCGAGCTACAGCCGCGGCATCAACGGCGTCATGGTCGACATCGTCGGCGGGCACGGCACGATCACGGCCGCCGATTTCGTGTTCAAGATCGGGAACAACAATTCACCCAGCCTGTGGACAACCGCGACGGGGCCGACGCTGGTGTCTGTCCGCGCCGGAGCCGGCGTTGGCGGATCGGACCGCATCGAACTCCTGTGGTCCGACAACGCCATCCAAAAACAATGGCTCGAAGTGCTGGTGCGCGGCAACGACGCCCTGGGCGGCTCGAACGCCAACAGCGGATTGGCAGCCAGCGACGTGTTCTTTTTCGGCAGCGCTCCAGGCGATTCAGGCAGCGCCGACGCCAGCGCCTTCGGCGTCACGTCGGCCGACGAGGTTTCAGCCCGCAACGATCCCCACGGCATCGGCAATCCCGCGACAATCAGCAACGTCAATGACTTCAACCGCGACGGCCAGGTGAGCTCGAGCGACCAGGTTTTCGCGCGCAACAATGCCACAAGCCTCGCCAACCAGTTGAAGTTCCTGGTGGTGGGTGCGGGCGGGCCGTTTGCGCCCAGTGCTTTGCCAGCCGTGGCATCCAACTCTGAGCCGGTTGCCCCGCTCGCTCAGATAACAGCCAGCGACGGTGACGTGGGCATTGCGACGGGCCTGGCGGCAGGCGCATCGGCGCCGCCAATCCGGAGCGTTGCGCTACCGCCGGTCGAGCCGACCGCAGAACTTCGTCGCAACGTGATCGACGATTACTTCCAGCGCGAAGTGCTCAGTGGTCAGTGGTTAGCGGCTGATGGAGAAACGGAAGATGACGCGGATCTCCACGAGCTGGATGACGAGACGCTGGACTGCTTGCTGCCAACAGGACCGTAGGTGAAGGCTTTGGCTCGCGGGCAGGTTCGCCACCAACAGCGGGTGGCACGCTACTCCGTTAACCATCGAAAACTATGATCCGCAGATTGCGCAGATCTCACAGATTTGCGGGAAGAAATATGGGAGCGTCGCGTTCTTGCGTCGAGAGTACGATGTTGAATTCGCAACACATCATTCTGCGAAATCTGTGAAATCTGCGGATAAAGACGAATCTGAACGGTTAACGGCGGGTGGCACGGGCATCTTGCCCGTGTCATGTGCGCGGTTGGGGACGACGGCGCCGTTCTGCGAGGCTTCGTCAGCCGTGCCAGGCCCATTGGCATTGCAACGCCCTGACG
>CAZUPX010000519.1:0-3640 GCA_964622155.1 uncultured Planctomycetaceae bacterium
GGGACGTTGCCGATGACGAGATCATGCGGTGGATCAACGTCCTCGCTGCGCCGGTTCAGTCCGGCGACTCGGCGGCGCGGATTCGCCGAACCAACGCCCGTCGGGAGTTGATCGACCTGGTGGTGCGCGACGACACGCGGCCGCGGGTGTTGTCGATGCTAGCCGACAAGATCGGCGACGACACCGACGCCGGCATCGCGCTGCGCGAGATTGCCGACTTCGCCCTGCCCGCAATGGCCGCCGAGGTGTGGTGGCACTCGCCGGTGGAATGGGAGCACCGGCAACACTTGACCGCGCAGCACATGCTGGTGGACGTGCCGCAGTATCCCGAGACTTCGCTGCGAGCAACGCACTTTGACCGCATCGACGACAAGACCGCGCACTGTGTCAGCGGCAATACGCTGAAGCCGGGCGATTATCCGGTCGGCCTGGCCATTCCCCATCCCCTGCCTGCCCATGAAATGATGTACTACCTGGTCAACCTGCCCACGCCGCGTCGTCGGCTGGCCTATGAATATCATCTGAAGCGCGACGAAGGTGAGCGGCTGGCGGAGATTACGCGGCAGACGCTGGACGATCTTCTGGCACGCCGCGTCGTGCTCAACGAACGCGAGGTTTTGATGCTTTGCCAACTCGAACCTCACGCGGTCTCGCGATTTGTCGGACCCTACTTCGAGGCGGTCGGCGATCAGCCGCTTGTGCCGCCGACGACGCTGCACGAGGGCATTTGTCACATGCTGGTCCGTGCCGGGCGGCAGGAGGCGATTGCCGCGCTGGAAAAATTGGCGCGCAGCGGCTTTCTGTCCAAACCCACCTCCGAGCATCCGTTTTCCGCGGCCTGGGTCGCGGCTTTGGCGATTGCTCGGCATCAGCCGTGGCCCGGTGCCGACGCGTGGTTGTTCGGACTGGTCGACGAAAAAGCGGGGTTGAGTTTTCCCGATCCCACCGGCGAAGTGGGAGCCACCGCCGCCGGCATTTTGCTGGAGCGGCACTCCCTGCCGGCTTCGCTGCTGGGATTGGAGCCATCCGCTGAGCGAGACCTCGAAGCCGTTCGTCTGCCCGGCTACCGCTTCACGTCTGAGGACGCGCGGCACGAGTTCCGCCGCTGGTGGCTCAAGCGCGAATCAGCCGCCAAATCGGCGCCGTGAGCTGCCTGCGCCCGATTTGACATGCCGCGCCGCAAGCCGTTATACTGCCACCGGCAGCCATGAGGCCCCCCTGAGGGTTTTGCTGGGCTGGTGCTGCGCTTGTGGCAGCCCGATAATACCCCCAGAGGCAACTCACCTACCACGGCGATATC
Organism: uncultured Planctomycetaceae bacterium; assembly: GCA_964622155.1. GTDB lineage: Bacteria > Planctomycetota > Planctomycetia > Pirellulales > PALSA-1355 > CAZUPX01. The sequence continues at coordinate 1,301 of CAZUPX010000519.1, forward strand.
CGGCTTTCCCGCCCCGCCTTCCAAGTGCGGATTTCGACTACACGACCGGAGGTACACGACGATGTCGATGCTGAGAATCCCCGGACAACTCGGCAAGGATCTGTGCGACGCTGGCTCGGGCATGACACGCAGAGACATATTGCGCGTCGGTGGCTCGTCGGTGTTGGGCTTGAGCCTGGCCAACGTCCTCCAGTTGAAGCAGACCCAGGCCGAATCGACGGCCACAACCGGTAGCGGGCCGGGCTGGAACAAGGCCAAGAGCGTGATCATGGTCTACCTGCAAGGCGGACCGAGTCACCTCGACCTGTGGGACCCGAAGGAGAACGTGCCCGATAACGTCCGTAGCGTCTTCAAGCCGATTCCCACCAAGCTGCCCGGTGTACAGTTCACCGAGGTGTTGCCCAAGCTGGCGCAGGTCAACGACAAGTTCACGATGATCCGCTCGGTCAGCTACACGCCGGTCGGGTTGTTCAACCATACGGCGGCCATCTATCAGATTCACACGGGCTACACCACGGACAAGGTCAGCCCGTCGGGGCAGTTGGAGCCGCCCAGCCCGAAGGACTTTCCCACCTTCGGCTCGAACGTGGTGCGCATCAAGCCGCCCACCGTGCCCATGCTGCCGTTCGTGATGCTGCCTCGGCCGCTGCAAGAGAGCAACGTGGTGGGCAAGGGTGGCACGGCCGGCTTCCTGGGCCGCGCCTACGACCCCTACTACCTGTATCCACCCGGCGACGACATGGACATGAGCAAGATGGACCGGATCAAGGTCGACGACCTGAATCTGCGTCCCGAGGTCTCGTCGGTCCGCCTGGAGCGGCGCGCACGGCTGCGCGATCTGATTAACTCGGGCATGCCCGAGGTGGACAAGGCGGTGGCCAAGTACGACCTGAACGAGTACTACGACAAGGCCCTGGGCCTGATCATCTCGGGTCGGGCGCGCAACGCCTTCAACCTCAAGCAAGAGCCTGACGCCCTGCGCGACCGCTACGGTCGCAACACATTTGGCCAGAGTTGCCTGTTGGCCCGCCGTCTGGTCGAGGCCGGCACGCGCGTGGTCGAGGTCGTGTGGCCCAAGGTGGCCAACTCGGACAACCATTCGTGGGACACCCACGTGGGGCTCTCGGGCCGCATGCGGAATCAAAATTCACCGATGCTCGACGCCGGTTTGTCGGCTCTGATTGCCGACCTTGACGAGCGCGGCATGCTCAACGACACGATCGTGCTGGCCGTTGGCGAGTTTGGCCGCAGCCCGCAGCGCGGCGTGAGCACCTCGGGCAACGCCAACCAGGACGACGGCCGCGACCACTGGCCGTACTGCTACACGGCCGTCATGGCCGGCGGCGGCATCAAGCGCGGCTTTGTCTACGGCAAGAGCGACGCGACGGGCAGCTCACCGCTGGAAAACCCGGTGCACCCGATCGAGCTGATCGCCACGATGTACCACGCGCTGGGCATCAACCCGGCCACGATCGTCTACAATCACCTCAACCAGCCCCGCGAGCTGGTCAAAGCCGAGGCGGTCACGAAGCTGTTCGCGTAAAGGACGCGTACGGCAGATGGCATGACAACACAGCCAGGCCCGGGAGCTTGCTCTTGGGCCTGCTCTTTTGCACCGTGCATACTAACCCGATGCGCAAGCGAGGGATTTCTCTGTGGCGGTTCAAAGAATCCCTCGCTTGCGCGTCGGGTTAGTGTACAAATGCGATGCGCTTAACGCTTGCTCGGCGCGGCCGGCCGAGTCAGAATAATCCGCTTGAGGCATTGCAATCTAGCGAGTGCTTGAACTGATCTCAAAGGGAGATTCACCCATGATGCGGCATGCGATACTGACGTTGGCGATTTGCGCGGCGGCGGGCTGTCTGGCGGCGGCGGAAAAACACGAGGCTTTTACCAATCCCGCGAAGGCCGGCCCCGACTTCGCCATTCAGGGTGAGTACAAAGGCGAGCTCAAGGCCGACGATCAGTCGGTACCACTGGGCGCCCAAGTCATCGCTCTGGGCGATGGCAAGTTTCACGGAGTGTTCTACTTCAACGGCCTGCCCGGCGACGGCTGGACTCGAAACGATAACAAGGTCGAGGCCGACAGCGAGACCGTCGACGGTGCCGTTACCTTCACCGGCGAGGGGGGCAGCGCCAAGATCGCCGACGGTAAAATGAGCGTCTTCAATCCGTCGGGCGATCCGATCGGCACTCTGAACCGAGTCGAGCGCAAGAGTCCCACCCTGGGCGCCAAACCGCCGGCAGGGGCCAAGGTGCTATTCGACGGGACGACCGCCGACAATTTCACCGAAGGCAAGATCATCGAGGAGAATCTGCTGGCTGCCAGCGGCGCCGTAA
>CAZUPX010000520.1:0-3095 GCA_964622155.1 uncultured Planctomycetaceae bacterium
CACTTTGGTTCGGCACGATGGTATGCCAGAATTGCGGTTACTCTTGGCAGTCACGACGCGCCACCCCGCCGGCAAAGTGCCCGGCCTGTTCGAGCACGAATATCTCCGCCCGCCTCGGCTGATTTTGGACAATGCAGTCAAGTAGCCAAGTAGGTCAGGCACTCCGTGCCTGACGATCGTTGTTGCGGCCTCCGCGGTCAGGCATGGAAAGCCTCACCTACTACTGTTGTACCTCTAGCGCGTTACCCGAACTTCGTACTGCGTGATGCAGCCGACACGGGTCCATCGCGGCACCATCGACATCGATTCGGAGGCGGCGATCTCCAGCAGTTCGCCGGTCGCTTGCCGGCTGACGCCGCCTTCCATCTTTCCGAACCAGCGCGTGAGCCATGCTCCCCATTTGTTGACCGGCACTGAGAAATCGCACAGGAGGAACAGGCCGCCCGGTTTCAAAATGCGTTTCGCTTCGCGGAAGGCGGCTTGCTTGAAGTCGTGCTTGAGATGATGGAAGACCATGGAGCTGATGACCATGTCGGCCGACGCGTCATCGATTGGCAATCTGTCGATCGAACCTTGCAGGAATCGTAATCGCGGAAGCCGTCGCCTGGCGATCGACAGCATCGCCTCGTCGATATCGACGCCCGTCAGCGACAGATCGGGACGTTGGGCGGCAAGTCTCCGCAGCACGGTGGCGGGACCACAGCCGAGATCGACCAGCGAAGCGCCGGGACTCGCCATCTTGCTTACGTCGCCGACGACATCGCGCCACACGCCATTCCCCATCGGCCACACGAGAAGCTCGTAAAGCGGCGTCAGAAAATGATATCCCGCGCCGGGCAAAAACTCGGTCGTCTCAGTCGCTGCCTGTGGTGAACTGTCAGGCATGTCCAGAGCCTCAATGGTCTCGTGCGTGCTGTGGACGTAACACCGGACACCTGCCCTGTCTACTCGTGCGGCTATGTTAATCTGTCGGGTGGCACGGGCATCTTGCCCGTGTCCTGCGCTTGCACTGGCGACACGCCAGTGCCACCCATTGCCTGTCAACTAGGCGTAATCGCACTACTGCCAAGCCAAGTCCAATCGCTGCTTACCCGCCCTCATTGCTGATGCAATACACCTGCGAAGCCGTGCGAATCAGCAGCTTGCCCTGGCTGATCGCGGGGGTGGAGATGCACAGCTCGTCCAGCGAGTTGGTGCGCTCGACTGCGAACTCGCGTCCCACCGGCAGCACGTAGGTGTCGCCGTTCTCATTGAGGCAAAACACCTTGCCGTTGTAGGCCCACGGCGAGGCGGTGAAGGTCGCCCCCTGCGGATAGCGGGTGCGATCGGACACCAGTTCGCCCGAGCGGGCGTCGTGGCAGGTGATCATGCCGCGGTCGAGCAGCGTGTAGTAGAAGCCACTGTAAACGATGGGCGTCGTGTTGTAGGGCCCCATCTTGTCCAGCGACCAGGTGATGAACTCGTTGGCGGTCTCCCCGTCGCCCAGCGTGATATCCCCCTTCGCGCCGGGCTTCAAAACATACACGGGCCGCCGGCTGTCCTGGAAATAGCCCGAGGTGATGTACAGCAATCCGTCGACGACGAACGGCGACGGGATGGTAAGCACCGACATCTTGCCCTCGAAGTGCCACAGCACTTCACCCGCGTGCGAATAGGAACGGATTTCCTTTTTCCCAGTGGCGACGATTTCGGATCGGCCGTCGTGCTCCCAGACAAACGGCGTGCCCCAGGTGCTCTTTTCGTCGCGCGAGACTTGCCAGCGAGTCTGGCCGGTGGCGCTGTCGATGGCGGCGATGTATGACTCCTCCTCGTTGTCGTAGACCATGATCACCTGGTCGCCCTGAACCACGGGCGAGGCCGCGGCCCCGTAACCGAACTTCGTCTTCTTGGGCTCGATGGCGTGGGACCACAGCGGCTTGCCGTCGAAGTCGTAGGCGTACATGCCGACGTCGCCGAACAGGACGTATAGCCGCTGGCCGTCGGTGGTCGGCGTCTCGGCCGCGTAGGTGTTCTTCGGGTGGCGCGGGATCTCGGGCTTGCCGGTATGGGCTTCATGCTTCCACAGCACGTCGCCCGTCTTGAGACTCAGGCAATACACCATCCAATGGTGAACCGTGCTGGGCGGCTCGCCACGGCCCCCGCCGAGATACAAGCCCCCTTTCGGCTTCTCGTAGTCGTCATCGCTGTGGACAGCCGAAACAAACACCCGATCTCCCCACACGATCGGACTGCCCCAGCCCCAGCCCGGAATCGTGACCTTCCACTGCACGCCCGTTTCTTTGTCCCAGGTGTCGGGCAGCCGCTTGTCGTCGGGCACAACGCCGCTGGCGTCGGCACCGCGAAATCGCGGCCAGTTTTCCTGGCCCGAAGCGAATGGCGTCAAAGAGAGTCCGCACGCCAGTAGAAGCAGCACGACAAATGAGCGCTTGTTGTTCATGTCGACCTCGACTCGTTCGATGAAAAGACGGGAACGAGAAAGATTCTTGCATATCGCACGCACACCGGCCAGTCTTGCCACGCCGGCGACCCCGGATTCCTCGGCCGGCATTTGTTGAGGGCCGGTTAGCGGCAAGATATAGTGCAACTCACAAATCCCTTGGAGGATGATCCAATGACCCGACCGCTTTTCACGCTGATCGCAACCGCCGTACTGGCAACGGCCGCTGTCCAGTCATACGGGCTGGAACTGGGCGGCTCTCCCGGTCCGGTGAGCCTCGCCGCGTTGTCGGGCGAGCGGATCACCATGAATAACTACCAGGAGCGGCCCGCCACGGCGGTCCTGTTCTTGTCGAGCCGCTGCGACGCGACCGAGCAAGCGATCGACGAAATCAACCGGCTGTACACCAAGTATCGCCTTCGCGACCTGCTGTTTGTGGTGATCAGTTCCAATCCCGCCGAGTCGGGCGACGAGCTGCGCACGTTTGCACAGCGGCGTGGCGTGATCTTTCCCATCTACCGCGACCCAAGCGGCGACGTGGCCCGGCAGTTCGGTGCCCGTGCCACGCCCGAAGTGTTCATGCTCGACGGGCGGGGCGTGTTTGTGTTTCATGGTGGCCTCGACAATGGCAACGCCCGCCAGGTGTTCGAGGCCGCGC
>CAZUPX010000521.1:0-3662 GCA_964622155.1 uncultured Planctomycetaceae bacterium
GCCGCCGCGCAGGACGTTGGTTGGATCAAGCGTAACGCCACGCCCGAGAAGGTCGATGCCCGTTACACTCTGGTCGACCGCCGCGGTGTCGTTCGCTATTTTCTTGAACCGAGCTCCGAGATCGAGCTGGAAAAGTTCGTCAATCGGCAGGTGAGGGTCCGTGGCCAGGCGAGTCAACTTGAGAACCAGGCCCGGCTGATGCTTGTTGAACAGGTCGGACCGCCAACGGCCGCACCCCCACGCGGCGCGACACGTGATCGGATGGGACCGTCGCGCACTGCGCCGGCACAGCGGTCTGTCCGGCAAGCAGCGCACCAGCAGACGACCCCAGAAGAACTGCCCCAGCGCCCCGTGCCCCTTCCCGGAAGCACCCGAACCGGCGCTCCCGGCCCGATGGAAGGACAGCCTGCCGCTGACGATGGCCAGTACGGCGGTAACCCGGACGACTGCTACGACTTTCTCGACGGATGTGAGGAGTACGACGAATGCTCTGACCCGTGCGGTCCGTGCGGCGAATTTTGCGGTCCACCGTGCGCCGTGTGGGTCCGACCCGAGTACTTGTATTGGTGGACGCAGGGCATGGGCATTCCACCGCTCGTGACGACCGGTCCGGACGCCGACAACCCCGGCTACATCGGCTCTCCTGGTACCGTAATCCTGTTTGGCAATTCCAACGTCAACGGATTTGGTCGCTCGGGTGGACGAATCACGGCCGGAACCTGGCTGAACTCATGTCAGACTGTCGGATTGCAGGGCGATTACTTTGGGCTGGCCTCGGCCACCACCGACTATACGGCGACGTCCGGCGGCAATCCGATTCTTTCGCGCCCGTTCTTCGATACCCGTCCAAGCCTCGCCGACCAGAACGTCGAACAGGTCGCGTTTCCCGGCAGTATCGCGGGCACCGTCAGCGTGCATATTCCGACGCAGTTTCAGGGAGCCGGACTCGGCGTGTTGCTTAATCTGTGTTGCTCCAGTTCGTGCTACGATTGCTCGTGCTGCCCGGGCCTCGATGGACCCGGCTGGTGGCGGCTCGACTTCCTGATCGGATATCGCTACGCCGAGCTGCGCGACGCGGTGACGATCAATGAAAGCCTGGTGTCGCTGAACTCCGAATTGCCCGGTACGTTCCTCGTCAACGACAGCTTTACCACGCGCAACCGATTCCATGGCGTCGAGCTGGGCGTCATCGCGCAGCAATTCCGCGGCTGTTGGATGCTGGAAGGTGTCTACAAGCTCGCGCTGGGTAGCACAAGCCAGTTCGTCAACATCAATGGGTCGACCACCACGACGCAAGACGGCACGACGACGACCGACGTGGGTGGTCTGCTGGCCCTTTCGTCGAACATCGGCACATACCGTCGCGATGAATTCGCGGTCTTGCCCCAGTTGGGCCTGAACTTGGGCTATCAGCTCACGCCACGGCTGCGCGCCATCGTCGGCTACACGTTCTTGTATTGGAGCCAGGTTGCGCGGGCCGGTGAGCAGATCGATACCGACGTCAACAGCACGCTGTTGCCCAATAGTCCGACTACACCTGAGGGCGACTTGCGCCATCCTCAATTCGTGTTCCGCGAAACCGACTTCTGGGCGCAAGGCATCAACGTCGGTATCGACTATCGCTGGTAAAAATCGGCGCTAGTCGGTCAATCTCCGCCGCTTCGCATGCGCGAACGTGGTCAATCTCGTCCGCTGACGATCATGCCAATTCGGCTGATTGTCACGCCGATGACTGTCGATAACAGCAAGGCATCCTTCCGCTAAGACGCGCGCTAAACTGCTGTCGCCGCTTGCTTTGCTTGCACGCCGCGAAGCACGCCGCTCGCGCCAATCCTCGTGCGTCCTGCCTGTATTCATTCCTTCGCGTCCTACCCGTTTCCCGCATCGACCATTCGTATATCGAGAGCATGGATATGTCTCGCAATCAATCGAGTCGCACTACGCCATCGCTGAGCCACAGAGTGGGAAATTGGTTTGGCAAACTGAACCCGTTGGGCGATGGCAACCGGCCATCGATGTTCGCGCGACACCTGGGATTCGAATCGCTCGAGAGCCGCTCGATGTTGTCGGCCAGCCCGGGCGCCTCGATCCTCGGCACGACGTTTAACGACATGACGCTTAATGGTTTGACCGCCGACGATACGGTGCTGCAAGGCGTCACGGTGAAACTATTCCGCGATGGCGGCAACGGCACGTTTCAAGGTAGCGCGGCAGGCAGCGACGATACGCTCGTCGGCACCACGACCTCTGGCGCGGCTGGCAAGTACAAGTTCGACCCGGTTGACGCGGGTACCTACTTCGTGCAGGAAGTGCCGCCCGCCGGTTACGTGTTACCAGCGGCTTCGGGCGCGGCCATCAAGGTCGTCGTCAGCAGCGCCGACGCGCAGGGAGTAGTCGGGGTCCCAATCGACTCGTTTCTGACCAATCAGATCGTCAGCGCCTCGTCGCAAGGCAGCACGACGGCCACCTCGTCGATCGCCGCCGCAGAAGCGCTCGGCGGCCACCGCGACTTGTTCGCGCAGCTTACCTCGGGCGTCGGCGAAGTCAACCTCGAAGTCAACGCCTTCGATCAGCACTTGCTCGAATACAACTCAAGCGCCACAGGCGTCGGCACGCGCATCGTCACTTGGGACGGCGACAACGGCACGACCTTCAACGCCACCGGCCTGAATCACACCGACTTGACCCAGGGGGGCACGAGCTCCCTGATGTCGATCGTCATCGGCGCCGACCACGACGCGGGCACGATGACGTTCCGCGTCTACAAGGATGCCAACAACTGGTCGACGGCCACCGTGCCAGTGCCCAACACGGGCGGCGCCGCGCTGCAGACCGTCACCATTCCGTTTTCCAGTTTCATCGTCGGCGGTGGCAACGGAGCCGGCGACTTCACCGACGTCGGCGCCGTGCAGTTGCAGCTCGTAGGCGGCGTCGCCGTAAACGGCCAGGTGAGCGCGATCAACACTGTTGGCCCCACTCAACTCGTCACCAATCTGGCGGCCTATCAACCGGCCTCGGTCGGCGATTTCGTGTTCTGGGATCTCAACAAGTCAGGCATCCAAGACGCCGGTGAGCCGGGCGCTGCCAACGTCGCGGTGCAACTGCTGCAAAATGGATCGGTCATCGCCAACACGACCACCAATGTCCAAGGCGCCTACAATTTCACCAATCTGGCGCCCAGCGCTTACTCGATCAAGTTCATTCCCGCCAATGGCGCGATCTTCACCTTGCAGCAGCAAGGCGGCAACGCGGCTTCCGACAGTGACGTCAACGCCAGCGGCTCGACCGGCACGTTCAGCCTGATCTCCGGCCAGAACGATACGACGCGCGACGCCGGGTTGCTGCCCATCGATCTGTCGATCACCAAGATCGTTGATAATCCGGCTCCTGCGGTGGGTACTAACGTGACGTTCACCATCACGCTGGCGAATGCCATTGGCTACAGCCCGGCCACCGGCGTAACTGTGAGCGACGCGCTGCCCCCGGGCCTCGCGCTAGTCTCGGCCACACCCTCGACAGGCACCAGCTACAGTAGCACGAGCGGCATCTGGAACATCGGCAACCGGGCCAGCGACGCCACGACCAGCATGACCTTCGTGGCCAATGTGCTGACCGGAGGCCTCAAGACGAACACCGCGCGGATCACGGCCGCCGATGAGCCC
>CAZUPX010000522.1:0-9172 GCA_964622155.1 uncultured Planctomycetaceae bacterium
CGAGCCAACGGCGTTCGCTACTTCGCCAAGGCCAAGCCGCTGCTTGTGCAACTCACGCAAGAGTTTCCTGATCATCCTGAGTATCGAGCCGATTTGGCGGGGATTCACGGTGATTTGGCCAGGACTTTGCCGAGGGCTGGACGTGCACAGAATGCGGAGGCGGAGTGTCGAGCGGGGCTTGTTCTGCGCGAGCGGCTCGTCGAGGAGTTCCCCGAGTCACCCCAATTCCGCCATGAGCTTTGCAACAGTCTCGAACAATACATCCCCTACGTGCAACGGCGCGATAGCGCCGAGTCTCTGAAACTCGCGAATCGCCTCATCGAGCTGGGTGAGTCCCTGGTACGCGATTACCCCAATGTGAGCCTTTATCGATCGGAACTCACTACCTGGAAAAACGCGGGGCTGGCTGCGATCGCTGCGAGCGGCGATCAAAACGCGATCAGCGAGGCACTTCCGCAATTTGACGAGTTGATTACGAAATCTAGCAACGATGGAGATTCGCGAAGTCTCAATGACTTTGCCTGGTCCATGGTTTCCTCGGGTGACATCGACGACCGGGTCGCCGAAATGGCGGTGCGAGCGGCGCTTCGCGCGTGTGATCTTGAGCCTCGTTCGGCCGGCTATCTGAACACCCTCGGGGTGGCGCAGTACCGCAAGGGGGACTACGCGGCCGCGATCCAATCGCTGCAGCGCTCGCGGACTTTCGACGACAATTCAATGCCGTCTTGGCCGGCTATTGACGGTTACTTTCTGGCCATGGCCAACGCACAACTCGGCCATGCCGAGGCGGCCGAGAAATGGCTTCGTGCCGCCGATCTGTGGATGGCGATGTTTGCGGTGACGGACGAAGAGCTAAAACGCTTCCGTCAGGAGGCCATCGACGTCGTCGGTATCGAGGCCGAGCCGCTAACCGCCGTGTTGGCTACACCGGAAACGGAGCAAGAGCTTCTGCGGCTCTGCGTCGCCGCCGACCCCGAGGCGGAGTGGATTCATTTTTGGCTCGGCATGCGGCTGGCCCAGCGCGGCAACCGGTCGGAAGCCGAGCAGCAGCTTGCCGAGGCTGCGGCGGCACTGAGCGAAAATCCCATGGCCCACTACTGCCACGCTTTGGTGCGACTGCAGCTTGGCGACCAGGCCGCCTATCGCGCCGCGTGCGAGCGAATGTTGGAGCACTTGGGCGCCGCGTCGGATGCGAGTGCTCAATATTGGCTGGCTTGGACCTGCAGTATCGGCCCCGAAGCGGTGACCGATTGGAGCATGCCGCTCAGATATACTCAAACCCTTGTCGAGAAAACGCCGAATCACGCCAGTTACCTCACGGCGCTCGGCAGCGTCCTGTTTCGCGCAGGACGATTCGAAGAGGCCGCCGCACGCTTGGCCGAGGCCAACGCCGCGTTTCGCATCAGCTCGCCGCTCTGTGCGCAGATCTTTCTGGCGCTGGCCCATCACAAGCTAGGTCATGCCGAGGAGGCCCGGCGGTGGCTCGCCGAAGCACGATCGAGGATCGCGAAGGAGCCGCTGGAGAAGACGTCCTGGAGCCAGCGGGCAACAGTCGAACTACTACTTGCAGAAGCCGGGCAAATGATTCCCGACGGCGGCTAGTGGCCAATGTCCGTTGCTCTTGTGGGTGCCAATCTACGGCGTTAACTCTCAGTTTCTGGGTGCCACTGGCATCTTGCCAGTGCTGGCCCTAGTGCCGAGGCACACTGGCGGGACGCCAGTTGCACCCAATCCATAAGAACAACGCGGGCTTTCTACGTCGCCCGCGACAGCGGCCTGAAACTTCGGTCGGTTGTGTGCCGCCTCGCCTGTCTCGCGTCTGCCCCGATGCGCAATTTAGTTGATAGAGGCATTACCCGCGGCACCCCGAAGCGGAGGTCGGCCATGTCCTTCAGATCATTTTCTCACCGTTCGCAGACGCAGCGCAAAACAGGGCGAGCCAGTCATCGCCATGCGATCCGCCGGCCGCGGTTCGAGACATTCGAAGACCGCCGCCTGCTGAGTTTCACCCCTGCCGCAAGCTACGACGTCGGCACGTACCCTCAAGCCGTTGCGGCGGCCGACTTCGACGGCGACGGCCATCTCGATCTGGTCACCGCCAACGCCGGCAATAATACGGTCAGTTTGCTGCTGGGCAACGAGGGGGGCACGTTCCAGCCGGCCCAGACCTCCGCCACCGGTGCCGGGCCGCGGTCGGTGGCGGTGGGCGACTTCAACGCCGACGGGACGCTCGACCTGGCCACGGCCAACGCCGCCGACGTCAGCATTCTGCTGGGCAACGGCAACGGCACTTTCGACGCCCCGACGAACATTAACATTGGCTCGGAGCCCGCGTCCGTCGCCGTCGGCGACTTCAACGACGACGGCAAGCTCGACCTGGGGGTGACGGCGAACACCTACTACTACTACGGCTACTACTACGGCGGCTACTACGGCGGCTACAACGGCACCGCCAACGTGCTGCTGGGCATCGGCGACGGCTCGATGTCGGCCCCGATCACGAGCTTCCTCAACTGGGGCTGGCACACGTCCGCGCTCGTGGCGGACTTCAACGGCGACGGCAACCAAGATTTCGCCGCGGCGAACGCGGACTACTGGGCCGTCAGCGTGCTGTTGGGCGATGGGACGGGTGGACTCTCCGGCGGAGGTTCGTTCCCCACTGGCACTTCGCCATCGTCTGTGGCCGCCGCGGACGTCAACGGCGACCTCGCGATCGACCTGGTGACGGCGAACTACTATTGGAACTCCGTCAGCGTCCTCTTCGGCAACGGCGCCGGCGCCTTCGCGACCGCCCAGAACTACGCCGTCAGTGGCTTGCCCACCTCCGTCGTCCTGGGCGACTTCAACAACGACACGATGCTCGACATCGCCACGGCGAATCTCGACGGTAGCAGCGTCAGCCTCCTCCGCGGCCGCGACGATGGCCTGTTCTGGAACGCGGAGAACTTCCCCGCCGGGGCAGGCGCCTACGCGGTGGCCGCCGGCGACTTTAACGGCGACGGTTGGCTCGACGCCGCCACGGCCGATCTTTCCGGGAACACCGCCTCCGTTCTGATCAACGACCAGTCCTGGCCGACCCCGCCCCCGCCGTCCGTTTCCGTCGGCGACTCGACAATCACCGAAGGCAATACTGGCTCGGTCAACGCCACCTTCACCCTGACGCTCTCGCACGCCTCCGGCCTCGACGTAACGGTACATTACGACACCGCAGATGGCTCGGCATCAGCCGGCGGCGACTACACCGAGAAGTCCGGCACGGTGACCATCCCGGCCGGCCAGACCAGCGGGACGTTTATGGTCGCGGTCCTGGGCGATCGGCTCGGCGAACCCACCGAAACTTTTGCCGTCAACCTCGGTGCGCCAACGAATGCGACGATTGGCGACGGCCAGGGGATCGGCACCATCCTCGACGACGAACCGCGGATCAGTATCAATAATGTGACCACGACGGAGGGCAACGGCAACAAGTCGAAACTCTTTACGTTCACGGTCAGTCTGTCGGCCGCTTATGACCAGGCTGTGACTGTGAACTATGCCACGGCCAACGGCACTGCCACGGCCGGTAGCGACTACCAGTCGAAGAGCGGTGTGGTGACGTTCGCCCCAGGCGAGACGAGTAAGACGATCACCGTGGCGGTCATGGAGGACAGGCAGAATGAGGCGAACGAGACATTCTTCGTGAACCTGTCCGGAGCAATCGGTGGCGTGATTGCCGACAGTCAGGGCCTGGGAACGATCTTAAACGACGATAGCGGCGGCCGGAAGAACACACTGAGCTTATCTGCAGTGGCCGTCGATGCGGCGATTGAAGATTGGATGTTCCCAGGGCGGAAGAAGCGCGCTGGGTAACGAAACGTCAAGCGCTGACGAAAGGAGAAAGCGTATGTCCGCGCTAGCTGACACCGTTGTGAAGCAGCACGCGGAATCGGGCGTGCCGGCTCGCCGCTCGCCGCCGGCGCCGGTCGAATTCCACTACACCCAGGACGAGAGCTTCGTTGACGTGCTCCAGCAGCTTGGCGCGTCGCTGGTGATCAGCACGTACCAGGCCAACAAGCTGTTAGTGGCTCGGGCACAGGGGCCGGGGCTCTCCATGCTGGTCCGCACGTTCGACAGGCCGATGGGCCTGGCGGTGGATGTCCAGCGGCTGACGATCGGTACCCGCAACCAAATCTGGACACTGCGGAACGCGCCAGACATCGCCGCGCGGGTCGAACCGGCGGGGATGCACGACGCTTGCTATTTGCCACGTTTGGCCCACGTCACCGGCGACATCGGCATTCACGAAATCGCCTGGGCCAAGTCTCCCCTCTCCCTCGGCGGGAGAGGGGCCGGGGATGAGGGGGAGGAACTGTGGATCGTCAGCACGCGGTTTTCGTGCCTCTCGACGCTGGACGCCGACTACAGCTTCGTGCCTCGCTGGCGTCCGCCATTCATCACGACACTTGCGGCCGAGGACCGCTGTCACTTGAACGGCCTGGCGATGCGTGACGGCCAGCCGACATTCGTCACCGCTCTCGGCGACTCCGATACCCCTGGAGGATGGCGCCCCGCGAAGTCACACGGTGGCGTGATCATCGATATCGCCAGCGGCGAGTTTGTGACCCGTGGTCTGTCGATGCCTCACTCCCCGCGCTGGCACGAGGGCAAGCTTTGGGTGCTGGAATCGGGAACGGGTGGTGTGGTCCTCGTCGATCCGATAACGGGTGGACGCGAAACCGTGGTGCAACTTCCAGGCTTCACCCGCGGATGGGCGCTGGTCGGCCCCTATGCCTTCGTCGGGTTGTCAAAGATCCGCCCAACGTCCGCCATGGATGGAGTGCCGATTGCGGAGCGCCGCGACGAGTTGAAGTGCGGCGTCGCACTCGTGGACCTGCGCCATGGAGTGGCAATCGGCCTGCTTGAGTTCCAGACCGCGATTGAGGAGATCTTCGACGTGCAAATCCTCGCCGGTCTTAGCTTCCCCGAGGTCATCGGCTTTCAGAAAGAAACCGTCGATCACACGTTTGTCATTCCGCCGACGGGCGGATGAATTGCCCGGGGGGGACGCTTAGGTACTTTGTCGGCCCACTGCACCTGGTTTCCCACCCCCACCGCAGCCGCCCAAGACACAGTCCGTCCGTCCGCAGCAAATAGTCCGTGCGAGATCCTGCCGGTCGCCGCGAATGATGCGCCCCCCGGGCGCACCAAGGCGGTCGAGTTGGTGAGAGCGCCGGGGAAACTTGCGGCGCAAAGGCCGAGCGGCTCCGTGAGGTAGACCCGTGAAGGCGACGTTTGGCCCACGTGGCGCCCCGGTGGTCCCGCTCGGCCACGGAACGCCACCAACGAGAAAGCGCCCCGACGTGGCAAACGTGGGGCGTTGGGCTGGAACCCGACGCGGGCGCTAGCGGTTGGCGGCGAAATGGCCGCGATCGGTTTTCTTGAAGCGGGCGCCTTTGCCCATTGCGTTGATCTCGCGCAATATGGCACGATCGAACGTGGCACGTTCATCGGCTCCTTCCACGCGGCCACCACCTGGGCGGCGCGGCAAGGCGCCGCATGATTGCTCACCAGCGCACCTGATGTTGAAGGTAGAACAGTTCCGGCGAGACGTCGGGGCCAGTCTGGCGAATGAAGCGTCCCGGAAACAGTTTCGAGAAACCAATCAGGATGTCCTGGTGGGCTGTCAGGTGAAAGTTAACGAGCACGTCGAGCTCGTCGCCGACATCGGTTCCTGCAGCGCCTGTGGGGTCAACTCGCAAGGGCACACCGCCCGCGCTGAACAATGGCGAACGGGCTTGCGCCAGGTGGAAGTTGTGATACTGGGTGAGCACGTAAATCCACTTGGTGGGAAAAAACACAAGCTGCAAGTTGAAGTCTTGGATGTTCTGCCGCGCCACAAGGTCGAGATAGCCGAGATAGTAGTGTCCGAACGGATAGAGATGATTGAAGGTGCCGAACTTGTCACCCTGGCCGGGCTGAGCATCGCCCGAAGCGAAGTCGTAGTAGATCCAGAACTGCGTCGTCGTCTCGACATCTTTGAAGTTGTAGCCGATACCGGTGGTTGAGGCCGCGGCCTGTAGCTGCTGATTCGAGTGCTGGCCGACCTGCACCATGCCTTCGGCGTCGTACAGCCAGGTGTTGTCGATGTCGCCCACGACGCGCGTGCCGAGCGTCGTGAAGTTCGTACCGCCCAGGACGCCACCTTCGCCGGCAAAGATCTGGTTGGAGTTGTTCAGATTGAGCACGTACAGGTCCCAGAATCGGCCGGGTTTCGAGCGATACGTCGCCCAGATCCCGGTAAAGTTTTGGCGCTCATCCGGTGAGTCAAAATAGGTGGGGTTTGGGATAATCGGCTGCAGCCAAAAGGCGTTGACGTCCCACTTCTCACCTTGTCGAAACGCGCGCACACCCTGGAATGTCCGCAGCGTGTTCGCCCACTCGAGATTCGACACCAGGCGCTGTGAGCCGAGGCTGATCTCCTGCCGTCCGCCGCGCAGATAGACCGGGCGGTCGTCCCACTCCAATAGCTTGACATCCACAAACAAATCCACCAGGTCCGAGCGATCACGATCGATGGCCAGCGGCGTCAGCTCCGCGCCGAAATGCTGAGCGTCGAGATACTGGACAAACACGCCGAAATCATCGCGGTGGTATAACGAGCCGTAGACGAGTGTCCGCAGTTGCTCGTAGCGATTGACCGACGGAGTCAGGCGGCTGTCGATCTCGGTCATGTAGCGATCGCGCACTTCGCCGCCGGTCGAGAACAACCACTCGTCGCCGAGTTGGCGACGCTTGAGAAAATCCGACCACATGAAGTGTGTGTTATTCGGATCGTCCAGATAGCGGAAATCGGCGTCGTAGAACGGAAACGGCTTGAGGCTAAACCGTCCCCAGGGGAACGGCGGAGGTTTTTGACGATACTCCCCGGTCAGAAAGTCCCAGGCTGAATAGTAGCCCGGCCCGGTGGGTACTATTGGGTAGAGTCCCAGGCGGGGGAAGATGAGGACGGGGGGCGTATGGGCGAAAGGATTGGACGACTTAGAATCCAAGTGGCTGCCAGCGATCGTGCCGGTCGCCGGTTGTTGCCCTGTCTTGGACGAAAGCGATTCGTCAAGAAGGTCGCCGTCGATTTGATCGGCAGTCAGGGCCTCGGCTTGAGGATCCACCGGTTCCGTCAGAAACGCTGCCGGCTCGGCGGCGATGCCGGCGCGAAACACCGTAACCGCCAGAACAACCGCGAGCGGCCAACAGTGTGCATTCCGATTCATTGCACGCGGCCTTGGCTACCCCGTTGGCTCAGGTGGATGTCTTTAAGGTCCGGAGAAATCTGAGACCGTGAATGGATATTGGTAGCCATCGGGCACCGCGCGCTGTGCGGTTGACCGGATTTTGATGCTCGGCTGCAGTATCACCTCTTCGAATCGTCAAGGTCTGCCAATTCGGCAATGCTTAACGGCTCTCGCCATTGATCGAGAACGGTTTCGCATACCAGCGCAGTGCTATCACGTGCGGGCGAATGTTTGACGGTGCGATCGTCGATTTGGACGCCGAACAAGGAGGGCGAACGAACCGGGGTTATGGCCCGGCGGCCGGTGGAGGCGATTTCGAGTCGGCTTCGTACCAAACGTGTTCAGGGCGGGCCAGGATCTCGTCAATGACCTGTTGCACCGCCGTTGCTTGAGCGCTTTGGCCATTCTCACTGGCGTGCTTGCTCAATTCCCGTGCTTCGGGAATCAGGTGCTTGTAGAATCGCTCAGCCACTTCGAACATGCCATGCCAGTGGGCATAGTCGGGCGCCATCATGGACGCGCCATGGCGTGCCCGACGGCCTTCATGGTGCCACAAATAAAACCAGGTCCATTCGATGGGCTCATCGAAATCGGCTTTCGTGAGCAGCTTGTGCTCGTAGAGCGCGTTCATGATTTTCTGCCCAGGCTTGGCAAATTTCTCGTTGTAGTTGATCACAAAATCGTCGTACTGCTTGTAAAAATTGTTGACGTAGTTTTCCGTGTGACAGTGAGTGCAAACCTGGGTCATGCGCTGCCGCTTGGCACTCCAAGAGTCGACCACCAGTGACTGGCGCTTCTGCGGGTCGGTCTCCTTAACCACCTCGCCATCGGCTCCCGTATCCAAGAGCAAGCTGACCGGCGGGCGATTGGTCCAGGAGATTCGTTGGCCCGGATTGTGCGTTACTTTGCGTCCGTTGCGCGTGTTGGCAGACATGTGGCACGTGGCACAGGTGGGGGCCTGCGCATAGTCCTCTCCCAGCACCCACCCCGCTGCGTCCAGATTCATATGATGTTTCAAGTCCTCGAAGGCCACGCCGTGCTTCGACTCGTCGTAGATTTCCTTCTGTGGATGATCGGGTCCCAAGTGGCACTTGGCACAGTTCTCGGGCTGGCGGGCTCGCCGTGGCGAAAAATCGTGTCGCGAATGACACGCGGAACAAGACCCAAGTGAGCCGTCGAGATTCAGCCGGCCGATACCCGTGTTGGGCCAGCTGCTGGCATGCAGCGACGGTTGGCCATTTGGAGCACGTTTTATCTGGGCAACAGCCTCGGTGATCGTGGGCCGCCCCTTGTCATCGGGCTTCAATTCGTCGAGCGTGATCAAACTTCCATCCGTGGCTTCGAGCGCCACTTTACTGCCGTGACACTGTCGGCAGCCGACATTCACGCTGCTCATGCCGTTGACCTTTTCGACCATCATTCCCGGCGTGGGGGAATGCGGATTGAACGGTTCCCGGGAACCCTCGACCGTTTCAGCAAGGCGATTGTCGAGCGAGGCCAGAATGTTGCCCCCCTTGGCATGATGGCTGGCGGCGAACTCCTTGGTTTCCTCGATGTGGCACCGGCCGCAGTCGCGGGGCGTGACAATCGTGGCAATCATTGCCCCGTAATGATCGAAGGCATCGACATCCTTCTTCTCCGCCTGGTGGCACTCGACGCAGCCAACGCCCTTAACGGCATGGGTGCTTCCGATCCAGTGCTCGATGATACCGGGAGAGGTTTTTTGATGGCACTCGACACAACTCTTGCTGCTTACGCACGATCTCCATTTGCTGCACCAGCAGCAAGGAAATCATGAAAATCGCCCCCAGGGCGCCAATCAACAACCGCTTCGTTTTTAGCGTCATGTTCTATCCAATCAAAGGCGTGTCGACGAAAGGAGTGCGCTGTGACCGAAGCCACTT
>CAZUPX010000523.1:0-1984 GCA_964622155.1 uncultured Planctomycetaceae bacterium
GGCGGCAACAAGGTCGCCACGCTACCTCTCTGTCCGTGGTCGGATCGGGAAACGGCTGCTCGTCGCGATCAGCAAGTCGGCATGGCACTTGAGCGAGCAACCAAGCAGCCAGTCTCTTAAGCGTGCGGCACCCGCGCCGAACCGCTATATGGCCTCTGATGTCAATACCGCGCACAACGAACGCTGACGATTTTCTCGTTTTTCACGAAGCGTTGTCCTGAAACGCGCTGAAATCACTCACCGAAGACCGCACCGGTTGCTTTCACGAACGGTTGCAGCCGAGGCTGCACCAAACAGCTATGCGGGGTCGGCCCTCCGCCTCACGGCGGACGACTGCGGACCGGAGTCCGCGCCCTAGAAAAGCATCCGTGCCTCCCGCCGGCCAGTCAAAACGGCGGGCTCACCCCGTGCGGAGTGTCCCAGTTAGGTTCGAGCTCGGCGGTCGGGCAGCCTGCAGGCAAACGATCAAACGCATTCCCATTCATTCACAAACCGGTCACCGGGCGGCACGCCAATCCAAGCGACGAGGTCCGGACCTGTGGCGCAGGGAGGCATCGCGGGCTCACAGTCCCAACGCTCAATTGTTACAGCCTCCTGGTCGCGCTCGTCCGTTCGTGCCTCAGTTAGGCGTCCGGCTGTGCCGCCCGGGCCGGTGTTTCCCAGCATTCTTTCCCCCACGCAGCGCCCTCACCTCCGGCGGGCGCTGCGTGGGGGAAAGAATGCTGCTGCTTTTGGGGCGGCTCAACTGTTCCAGAACCGTGCCGCGTCGAACGGCTGCTGGCGACGGAGCATGAAGTACACCGCGCGGCCCAACTTGGCGGCCAGGATGGCCAGCGCCTTGCCCTTGCCGTGCTTCTTCTCTTTCTTGGCCTGCCACTTCTTGGCCAGCTCGTTTTGCCGCAGAAACAGACAGACCGCTTCGGCGAAAGCCCAACGCAGGTGGGCGTTGCCGATCTTCTTGTTGCCGAAGCCGTGCTTCTTGCCGGCCGATTCACGATCCGGCCGCACCAGCCGCGCGTAGGAAAGAAACTGGCCGACCGTGTCGAAGCGGCGAATGTCGTGAATCTCGTAGAGCAGCACCAGCGCCAGGATCGGACCGACGCCGGGGATCGTCTTGAGCCGCTCGTAAGTGTAGACGTCATCGACCTTGGCGGTGCGGGTCAGGTACAGTTCCAGCTCGGCGATACTTTCGTCGAGATGGTCGATCAGGTCGAGATCGACTTCGACGCTCTTCTTGACGCTGGGATCCGTGAAACGCTCGGCCACTGCCAGTTCTTCTCGGTTGCCCGCGTAGGCGAGCTTCTTGCCGAAAACTGGCAGGTTGTACTGGCTGTTGGTGTTCTGCACGTGGGTGATGGCTTCGGCACGCTTGTGCACCAGGAACATGCGACGCCGCAGCAGGTCACGGGTCTCGCGCATGCCCTTCGGATAAACGTATGCTTGTGGAATCATGCCGCCGCGGAGCAGCACGGCGATCTTATGGGCGTCGAGCCGGTCGTTCTTGGCCTTGCCGCCGTGGATCGCTTTCATGTACAGGGCGTGGCCCAGGACGAAGGGAATCTTCTCGGCGGCACAGAGATCGGCCAGCCAATACCAGGCGAACATGCATTCGCAGGCAACGACCAGCCCGTCGCGGAAGGGAGCGATTGCGGTGAGGAAAGTGGCGGGCGCGGCCGCCAGGTTGCCTTCAAACACGACCGTGCCGGCCTGGTCGAGGATACAGACAGCGAGAGTCCTGGCGTGCAGATCAATGCCGCAGTAGAATCGGTGCTGCTGGTTGTAGAAACGCATCATGGTCTCCTTGGTCTACGCGGGGGCCTGAGCCCGCATCGTGGTTGGAAGGTGCGCCCTTCCTGAAAATCCCACGCTGGGACAAGGCACGCCTTGATCCCTATACCTTTGGGACAGGCTCCCGCCCATCCCAATGAGGCCATGATGAGTATCCAACGGCTGAAGCTGACCGGGGCCGCCATCCTGGTTTTCC
>CAZUPX010000524.1:0-2809 GCA_964622155.1 uncultured Planctomycetaceae bacterium
ACGCTGTTGCACCTGTTCGGTCTTGATCACAACTCGCTGGTCTATCACTACAACGGCCAGGAGCAAAAGCTGACCGACAACCGACCGTGTCGGATTGTGAGCGAGCTACTGGCGTGATCTTGCTCCGCCGGGCGCCATGCTCGCGCTTCGCGAGGGTCTGCCCTGGTTTTTCCCTTGCTCGCGCTTCGGGCTAACGTGGATTTGAGTTAGCACCCAACGGGCACTACTTGCACGGATGCAGCCGAACCACGTCCCAATCGACTTCGACGCCTAGTCCTGGACGGGATGTTAGGGTCGTAATCGGTCCCTCGATGCACAGGGGCTCTTTGACCACGCGAATCTCATGGTAGTCGGCACCCAGCATGTCGCCCGGATACTTTTCGACCTGCATGTTCGGGCAGGCTACGACCAGGTGGGCCATAGCCGCCGTGGCCACGTCCAGTTCCAAGTTCGATCCGATCGAGCAGGCCACGCCGTGCTCGGCCGCGAAATCCACTATCTCCTTGGCCTTGCGAATGCCCCCCTGCTTGCCCGGGTAGACACTGATCACGTCGCAGCAATCGTTGCGCACCAACTCTTGGGCGTGGACCAGGTTGAAGCAGATATCGTCGGCCATGATCGGCACTCCGGTCTCGCGCCGCACGCGGGCCAATGCCGCGTAGTCGCCGTCGGGCGTCGGCTGCTCGACCAGCGCCACTCGATAGCCGGCCATCTCACGCATCGCGCGGATGGCCGTGTCGGTGCTCCAGCCGCAATTCGCGTCGATCGTAAGCTCGATTTCGGGGCCGACGGCGGCGCGGACGGCACGCACGCGCTCGACATCGGCGGCTGCATCGCGGCCGACTTTGATCTTAATCGTCGTGAAGCCCGCCGCCACAAGCTCCTTGGCACGCGCCGCCGCCCGCTCAGGCTCGTAGGCGCCCATGCTGTAGCGGCTGCGAACCGCCAGCGACCGGCAAGCCCCGCCCAGCAGCTCGTAAACCGGCTTGCCCTCTGCCTTGCCTCGGATATCCCAGCAGGCCATCTCGATGGCGCTCTTGGCGAACCAGTTGTGGGCGCACGCGGCGTCCATGCGGCGGTCGATCTCGACGATGTCAAACGGATCGCAACCGATAACTTGCGGCCCCAGCACGCGATTGACGTGGGCCTGCGCGCTCCACACCGTCTCGCCACTCCAGCGCGCCGTGACCGTCGCCTCACCTGCCCCCTCGATGCCCGTGTCGGTCAACACCCGCACCAACAGATACCGCGATACGGTGTGCTGGCCCAACGAGCTGATCATGTGTCGCTCGGGCTTGATCGCCATCTCGACCGGGTAGGTTTCGATGTGCGTGATTATCATTGGTCAAGACAATTTTGAAACATGTCGCAGCGCCAAATCTGTGCCTATAGCATGGCGATCCTAGGCTAGCATGTCGAGTTGTCGCAACGCTGCTGGAAAACCACTTCCTCGTGTGGTAGAACCGGCCACGCATCCTCATAACGTCCCACCACGACGAACGAATCTCGATGGCGGCCACGCAGATCCATTCCACTGTCGACTTTGCCCGCGGCGGCGCCCAGCAGGGACAACTGTGCGTGCCGTATTCATACAATCTGGGCGGCTGGGCGAACTTGATGCTGCCGATCACGGTGGTTGGTGGCACGTCGGGACCCACGGCCTTGGTGATGGCCGGCAATCATGGCGACGAGTATCCGGGACAGGTCGCCATCATGCGGCTGGCGCGTGAACTGACCGCGGAGCCAGAACTGGTGCGCGGGCGCGTGATCTTGATTCCGGCACTCAATATTCCGGCGGCCAAGGCGGCGACGCGACTCTCACCATTGGACGGCAAGAATCTGAATCGCTCATTCCCAGGCCGCGCCGATGGCACGCCCACTGAGATGATCGCGCACTATCTCACGAGTGTGCTGTTTCCGTTGGCCGACATCGTGATCGATATCCATACGGGTGGACGGAGCATGGATTTCTATCCCTGTGCCCACATGCACCTGGTCGAGGATCGCCAGCAGCGGCGCCAAATGGCCGCCGGCACGCTGGCCTGGAACTCCGACTTCGCGTTTCTGTATACCGACATTGCCGGCACCGGACTATTGCCGGTCGAAGCCGAGCGGAAGGGCAAGATCGTCATTACGACCGAGATGGGAGGCGGCGAGGTGGTGTCGGCCGCCGTGCATCAGTTGACGCAATCGGGGTTGCGAAACGTGCTGGTGCATTTCGGTGTGCTGGAAGGCAAAGCCGTCACTCGTGCCGAACGAAACCTGCCGCCCACGCGGTGGGTGCAAGCTCTGGCGCGAGACGATTACCTGTTCGCTCCCGAGAGCGGCATCTACGAAACACTGCTCGCGCTGGGAACCGACGTTGCCGCGGGCGAGCCGGTGGGGTTGATTCATTTTCTTGAGCGCCCCGACCGGCAACCCACGAGCGTCGAAGCCCACGCGGAGGGCGTTCTGCTGGCGACTCGCGGTCCATCGCTCGTGGCTCAAGGCGATTGCGTCGCCTGCATCGCGCACGACGTTGACCCGAGCGTGTTCGATTGAGGCCGGCCCGAGCATGGCACACATCAATGCGAGAGCCTTCAACTCATCACGAGAATCAACGCGATGTTAGTCGGATACGTCAGCGACGAGCGGTACGTGGCGCTGGCCGACGTGCTGTTTGAGTTCGAAGATCGGGTCTCATCGGTCGCGGCCCGGTCGCGAGCCTCGGGGGCCGTGTATGCCGACATCGAGCCTGGGCTGCATCGGGTCACGCTCACCCGTCCCGGCTACGGCGCCAAGCGGATGGAGATGACCGCGGCGATCGAGG
>CAZUPX010000525.1:0-7912 GCA_964622155.1 uncultured Planctomycetaceae bacterium
TGGAGCGCTACCGGGAAGAACGGGCTGCAATCGCCCGGCTGGACCGCCTGGAGCGCGAAGGGCGGCTGATTCCGCGAGACGTGGCCCGTGAGTCCTTGGGCCGGATCGCGGCAGTGCTGCGGGGCGCCGGAGATACGTTGCAGCGCCAGTTTGGGCCCGGCGCTGGAGAAGTGCTGTACGAAGCCTTGGACGATGCCCAGCGTGAGATCGAGCGGTCTTTCGAGGAAACCGGCAATGGAACCGATCACGAGCGTCCATCCGACGCGCGCTGACCTATCCTGGTTCTTGGGTCAGGTGCGCCCGCGGCGACTGCGATCGATGCGCGAGTTTGCTGAACGGGAGATCGTCATCCCTGACGGCCCATTCACTGGCCGCCGCTTTCGATGTGCTCGACAACCCTATACCGGGCTGTGGTTCGATGCCGTCGATTCTGGAAAGTGGTCGCGGTGCGTGGCTACCGGGCCGACACAATCGGGCAAAACCCTTACCTGCTTTGTGATCCCCATGCTCTACCATCTTTTTGAGCTGGGCGAGACGGTGATTTGCGGCTTACCGGACATGGACATGGCTGGCGACAAGTGGCGGGAAGATATTTTGCCGGCGATCGAGCAGTCGCGTTATCGAGAGTTGCTTCCCAGCCGCGGTGGCGGTAGCCGAGGTGGACGTGTCGAATCGTTGCAGTTTGGAAATGGGGCAACCTTGAAATTCATGTCCGGCGGCGGTAGCGACAAGAGTCGCGCCGGTTTTACCTCCCGCGTCGTGGTGATTACGGAGACCGATGGCATGGACCGTCCGGCGCTAGGCAGCCGGGAAAGCGACAAGATCACCCAGCTTGAAGCGAGAACCCGCGCCTATGGCAGTCGCAAGCGGATTTATATGGAGTGCACGGTCAGCACCGAAACTGGGCGCACCTGGCAGGAGTATCAGGCCAGCACCAAAAGCCGCGTCGTTCTGCCTTGTCCGTATTGCCGTGGCTGGGTACTGCCGGAGCGCGAACACTTCGTGGGCTGGCAGGGGGCCGAGTCTCAGGCCGCGGCCCGCGGCACAGCCGCATTTTCCTGCCCCGACTGCAGCCAGATTTGGAGCGGCGAGGATCGCAGCCAGGCCAATCAACGCGCGAAAGTACTGCACCACGGCCAGACGATTGGAGAAGACGGTAATCTGCAAGGCGATCCTCCCGCGACCGACACGCTCGGCTTCCGCTGGTCGGCGGTCCACAACCTGTTCCTCACCTGCGGAGATCTGGCGGCCGACGAATGGCGTGCCAGTCATGCCTCGGACGAAGAGAATGCCGAGCGCGAGATGCGGCAGTTTGTCTGGTGCTTGCCCACCTTGCCTGTGAAATGGGAGCAGCACTCGCTTGAACACACCGAAATCGCCAAACGGGTGCTCAACCTGGCGCGCGGGCAAGTTCCACAGGACACCAGATGGCTGACGGCCGCTGTCGACATCGGCAAGTACCTGCTGCACTGGATTGCCGTCGCCTGGCAGCCGAATGCCACCGGGCATGTTGTCGACTATGGCCGTATTGAAGTTGCCAGTGACGACCTGGGCATTGAGCAGGCGGTAATGGTGGCTCTCAAACAGTTTAGGGATCAAGTGCTTGCAGGTTGGCCTATGGAAGGTTCACAGCCCAAGGTGCCCGATCAGGTCTGGATCGACTGCGGCTATATGACCCCTGTGGTGTACGCCTTTTGTCGTCAGGAGGGGAGTCGCTACAAGCCGGTCGTTGGGCGCGGCGCCGCGCAACAGAGGCAGCAATGGTACAACCGCCCCACGCAAACCGGATCGATCGTCCGGCACATTGACGAGGGCTTTCACATCAACTGGCTACCGCCCGAACGACTTTATCTGGTCGAAGCGGATGCAGACCATTGGAAGACCTGGGTGCATCAGCGACTAACGACACCGGTCGATCAACCGGGCGCGATGACATTGTACTCTGCGCGACCCGAAGAGCATTTGGCGCTTGCGAAGCATCTGACGGCCGAGCAAAAAGTAGAAGAGTTCGTCGCCGGACGAGGGAGCGTCATCAAGTGGGAACGTGTGCGCCGGCAGAATCACTGGTTCGACGCGCTCTACAACGCATGTGCTGCGGGCCGTCTTTGCGGCGCGCGCCTAGTGAGCGAACCTCCACGGCGGAGAAAGGAAATCAGCATGACCGAGTTGCAGCAAGCGGCTCGTCGGGATGGCCGACAGTGGATGGATATCGGACGCGATCACGCTGCGTCCGCGAAACGGTTTGAATAGCCGGACGCTTAGGTACTTTTCGGGGGCAGGGCAGATGGTTTCCCACCCCCACCCCGGCCGCACTACACACAGTCCGTCCGTCCGAAACAAATCGTTCCTGCGACATTCTGCCGGACTCCGCGAAAGTACACGCGCACCCGGGGCAAAAGGCCGAGCGGGTCGGGAAGGCCGGCCACGTCAACGCGGCGTTTGGCCCGTGTCGCGGCCGATGGCCGGGTTGGCCAAGTGGGGCTACCAACGACCAAAGGCCCCGATGTGGGGCCTCGCGGCGGGCGTTGGGCGGAAACCTGTCGTGGGCGCTACCCATTGGCGGCGAAATGGTCACGATCGGTTTTCTTGAAGCGGGCTTCTTTGCCCTTGGCGCCGATCTCGCGCTGTATAGCCGAGTTGGCTCTGCGAGGACGTCGCCAGCCGACGCCTTACAGGACAGAACAGTTACCTCGGTTCGCCAAGAACATCCAGTCAATTCGGCTGGCCGAAATCTGGAACGACGCGCGGAGGCCCGTGGGTACTTCCGGGCGAGATCACAACGCTCGGTTTCCCTTCGCCGCGGCTCTTGTACGAACAACCCCGTAGAGATGCCAACTCGGCCGGGCTTGGTTCTGATTTGGCGGAAAGCAATCCGTGAATGCATTCCAGTGTGTCAATCGGCGCTTTAAAACCAGCCGGGAATCGGCGCTTCAAAACCGGCCAGCGGGTTTGACGGGATCGTGAGAATATCACCGGGACGAGCAGGGATGTGGCATTTGATTGAGACAGCCAGCGGAAGCCTCGTAGGCGTAAAGACGATAGATAGGAACTTCGGACAACGGCGTGCTACGGCCCGCTGACCCCTTGCCAGATGAACAGTCGGATCTTGCCTTGACGGCCACCGGGAACGGGCACGGCTTCGGAAAGGGTTAAGGCAGCAAGTTTGCGACTGTCGGGTGAAAACTGCACCTTAAGTATCTCGCCCGATCGCGTTTCGAATCGCGTAATCGCTTCGCCAGTCACAACGTTCCAAAGATGAACGCATCCATCGTCGGTGCCTGTAACAAAGGTTCGAACATCGGGGGAGAACGTGGATTCTACGACCGATGTGTTGTGCTGCAGCGTCCACAGTTTCCGCCCTGAACTAGGCTCGACCAACGTGATCGCAACCAGGTCGCCTCGATCGGCCACCAATTGACCTCCGTCAGCAATGGCACACAGTCCCTTCAAGGTGCATCGCCGAAACTGTTTGGCACGCAGGTCGACCAGGCATCCGGGCTCGGCTCCCAGCGAGATCGCCGCCATATTCGCGTCGGGAGAAAAGCAAAGTGACGGCCGGGTGTTGTTGAAGATCGGGTTCGGATCGCTGAGGTTGCACGTGAGTTTGCACCACACTTCACCGCTCAGGGTATCCACGATGGTCACGTTTTTGGGGTCCGTGGAAATTAGCTGTCGACCATCGCTGGAGAGGGCCACATCGCGCGGGGTCCCAGCGAGACCAGCTGCCTCGCCCGGACCGGACGATATGTCGGCGGGAATCGGAAAGCTGCCCGCGAATCTTCGCGGCACGACTTGGCACAACCCTACATGCTGAGAATCATTGGGGATTCCGAACAAGACGGGCTCCTCACCCGCCAGGAAATTTAGGCCCCGGATGGGATCTTGCGTTCCGACCAGATCGTCGAAGAAAACGGCGTCGCGCAGGTCGAATACCCTTGCCTCGAAAAGACTCCTTGGCCATGCTATGAAGCGAAAGTCGGGCGATATTGCTACCATGCGATTCCCGGCGCAAGGACCAAGCAGAAAAAACTCTGATTGCAAAATTGGCACAGCATCCTGGTGCGATTGCCAAAGTTTGACCGTGCCGTCGAAGCTGGCGCTGGCCAGCAGACCGCCTTGGGGAGCAAACTCGAGCGACTGCACGCGCGCGGCATGTCCCGTGAGAGTTTGTCTCGACGACTCTTGGCCCCGACCCCAAATGCGAATCGTTCGGTCATCGCCCCCTGAGGCCAGCCAATGGCCATCCGAAGAAAACGCAAGCGACCTTGCTCCGCCGCTGGCATGTCCCACGAGTTGCTCAATCGGTACCTCAAAGCTGTCTCGCACGACGGCGATAGGGCCGCGGCTGTGACCGATGACGATCTCGGAACTTTGGGGCGGAATGGCGATGGAATTGGCAGTGGCGACATAGTTGCCATCGGAGGGTTGATCACTGTCGATGTCCCACACGAAGACATGCTCTTTAGTTGCCAAAATCACTTTCCGATCTTCCTGCCAAGCAACCGAATCTACTGAAACCGCCCTTGTGTCGAAACTCTTTAGGACCTCTCCTGTAGCTAAATCCCAAATGTGTGCGACCGAATTCTTACCGGCACTTGCCAAGAGCCGGTCGTCGGGCGAGATGGCCAGGCAGTGCACTTCGTTGGGATGGCCTTCCAGCGTGGCGACTAATTCATGAGTGGCGGCCTGCCAGAGCTTGATTGTGTGATCGCAACTGCCGCTCACAAGCAGTTGGCCATCGGACGTAAACTGTACGGCATTCACACAACTTTGGTGAGCAGGGATCGTAGCCAGTGCTTGTCCGCTCTCGGGATCCCACAACCGAATCGTACCGTCTTGTCCGCCTGAGGCCAGCACGTGTCCGTCGGGCGAAAAGGCCACCGCGTAGACCTCGCCACGATGGCCGCTCAGGCTGAAACGTTCGCCGTGCAGCCGCCGATTGAGGTGATACCACTCAAACCCGCGCAGGTGCGACAGCCGGCTGCCCGGCTTGTACTGGTCGAGTAATTCCGCGACTCGCTGCACTTCCCCTTGTTCCAGCCATTCGTAGGCATGTCTCATATGCGAGACATACATGTACCTGCTGGCAAGCCGCTCTTGTTGACGAGCATTCTCGGCGCTCGTTTCGGCGTCGGTCCGCAAGACCTCGGCGGATGTCCGCGCCGTTTTAAGCTGAAGGATGTACATGGGAGTCAGGACAACGATGGCCAACGATGCCGCGAGGCTCATAGCCAGCAGACCCGCCAACGCAGGTCGCCTGCGCGTCCAGTTAAGCAGCCGTTGTGCGGCCGTGAGTGGACGGGCTTCGGTCGGTTCGCCTTGGCAGAATCGGCGCAAGTCAGCCGCCAAAACCGCAGCCGTCGGATACCGATCGGTCGGCTTTTTTTGTAAACATTTGGCGCAGATCGCCTCCAGGTCGCGCGGCACATCCGGCCGAAGGCGACGAAGACTAGCTGGCTCCTCTTGGACTACGCGACGCAACGTATCGATGTCAGTGTTCCCCTGAAATGCGCGCTGAGCAGTCAGAAGCTCATAGAGGATCGTTCCCAGACCATAAACGTCTGTGGAACGGCCAATTTCATCCAATCGGCCTTCGGCTTGTTCCGGCGCCATGTACGAGGGCGTTCCTAGCAATGCTCCACTACGAGTCCCGTCGCCATCGCCGTCTTGCAGTCTTGCCAAACCAAAGTCAGTCAGTTTAGGAGTGAAGGTGGAATGCAATAGCGGATTGTCGGTCGCCGACGCCTTGGATTGCGGTTCAAGGAGGACATTGCTCGGCTTGATATCCCGATGCAGAATTCCGCGGCCATGCGCATCGTCAACTCCGTCGGCCAAAGCCGCCACGAGCGCCGCAGCTTGACGAACAGGTACCGGCTGGCAACGGTTTTTAAGCCATTGGGCGACAGTAGGTCCCTCGCAATAGGCCGACGCGATGTAGAATAACGGCCCATCTTGCCCGACTTCATACACCGTAACCAGATTGGGATGCGCCGATGAACCAGCCGCTTGAGCCTCGCGCAAGAAACGGCGCGACAGCTCCGGTGTCACCAAAACTTCCGGTCGCGGCACCTTGAGAGCAACTTGCCGCTGTAGCGCCGGGTCAAACGCCAGAAACACCACACCATAACCGCCGCGACCGAGCTCCGAAACGATCTCGAAGCGACCGATTTGGTCGGGCAATGAGCCCTGGCCTTCCGCCTCGTCCGCGACACACGCGGCTCGCAATTGGCCTGTTCGGCCCGCTTTGTCCAAGAGCGCCATGCAGACTTGCAGTTTGCGAAGCCGGTCCGCCTGCTCTTCGGGGATTGCCGTCTCTTCCGACACGATGGCAGTTTCGCCGCCTGCCAGGGCCTCGTCGTAAGCCAGGATTAGTGAATCGAAGAGCTCTCGCGAGTCGTCGCCGACACTGCGATTATCCGGCGCCATCACTCTGATCCCACACCTGTTCGAGTTGCTTGATTGCACGCAACCACAATTTCCGGGCGGCCTCCGCCGAACGGTGCATGACCCGGCCAATTTCGCTGAAAGATTGCCGCTCGATACTCCGCAGCGTGATTACCTGGCGATAGTCGCTTGGCAATTGCCCCAGCGCTTGTTCCATTGCCAGCGCCTGTTCGTTGACAATTGCCTGTTGGCTAGGGCTCGCGGCCTTGTCGGCCAATTGGTCCCGATTTCGATGACCACTGTCCGTTGGGCCGCATCGCTCTTCGCGGCCAATTTCTCTTTTGGCCGCGCCTCGGTAAGTTCTGGCAGCATTGACAATCCGATTGAGCAAGATGTGCCGCAACCACGCGCGCAATTCCTCGTCGCTCTGGCCGTTAAAGCGGCCGAAGTATTTCTGAGCGTGCAGCAGCGTCTCTTGCACCAAGTCGGACGCGGCAACTTTTACTCGCAATTCATCATCGAGCTCTCGATTGGCGACCAAGAGCAGATATCGGCGGCATCTCTCGGAGAGCTTCCCCAGGGAATCAGAACATCCTCCTCGGGCCGACCTAATCCAGTGCTCAATGTCGGCGAGCCCGTCGCCATTTGTAATCGCACGATGCGCGGACATGTCACTAAGAGCTTTTTTTTGAGAAAACGGACGCCATCTGTCATCCGATCTCAGAGATTTGGCGGCAGACGGCTTCTCGATTCTCAACCAAAGCCGCGACCTGGTCAACAATCGGCCGCCAACTGAGTGGTTTTTCGGCAAAATTGTGACTTTGAGAGCATTTCGCGTCCGGTTTAGTTCGTGGATTGCTCTTAGTGAACCGGGCGATGGTGCGCTTAGGGGTGCCAACTGGGGGTTCTTGCTTCGACGGAACGCTATGACGCTGAGCGTGTCGCGGCCTCCCGACGGTCCGTAATAGGTGTCTTGTGAGGAGGTCAACGATGGCCGGCATGAAGGGTTTCGCTCGCTTGAATTCGCGTTCTCGGCGGTCTTTTGTCTCATTTCTGCAGTGCCAACCATAGTCCGCGGAGTGCAAATCGGTGTCGGGATTCAATTTCCAGTCGGACCAGCCCTTCAGGTTCTTTCTAGCAAAGGATTTGGCAAGAGCGATGAAGCCAACCATCTCGAACCCGCGTTTGACGGACCTCTTGGGTTTGACCTCACAATAAAGGCCGCTTCGCGAGGATCTCGCAATGACTTTGTGGGGAAAGATATTGAGAAAGACGGACGAAAGCAGCTTAGGCAGCCGATGCGCCGAGGCGCGGAGATCGAGACGGATGCAGCCGTATCGGCGACAGGGACTGCACTTCGAGCCGCTAGAAGACCGTCGTCTTCTGACTGTTGTCTCATGGGACGGGGATGCAGGCGACAACCAGTGGACCACGGCGGCGAATTGGTCGGGCAACCTCCTGCCCACTTCGGCCGACGATGTTGTGATCAACGTCGCGACCAATTCAACGGTCACAGTGGCCTCCGGAT
>CAZUPX010000526.1:0-9575 GCA_964622155.1 uncultured Planctomycetaceae bacterium
ATTCGCGACCAGGCGCTGGCGGCGAGCGGGCTGTTGGTCGATGAGTCGCTGGGACCGAGCGTGCGACCCTATCAGCCGCCCGGCTTGTGGAAGGAGCTGACTGGAGGCGCCGACTTTGTGCAGGATCACGGCCGCAATCTGTATCGCCGCAGCCTGTACACGTTTTGGAAGCGGACGATCGCGCCGCCGTCGATGACCACTTTCGACGCCCCAACTCGCGAGGCCTGCTGGGTCCGCACCAGTCGCACCAACACGCCGCTGCAAGCGTTGGCGCTGCTGAATGAAGTGACGTATGTCGAAGCCGCCCGTGTGCTGGCCGAGCGAGTAATGCATGAGGCGTCGACGCCGCGCGAGCGCGTCGCCCTGGCATTTCGCCTGACTTTGGCTCGCGCGCCGAGCGGCTTCGAATTGAACACGATGGTCGCCGGATTTGAGCGGCATCTAGAGCGCTTCCGCGCGGATCCGGAGGCGGCTATGCAACTATTGAAGATCGGCGAGGCCACGCGCGACGAGCGGCTCGACGCCGCGGAGTTGGCCGCCTACTCGGCCGTGGCCAACTTGATCCTGAACCTCGACGAAGTCGTGACGAAGGAGTGACAAAATGAAATTCGGTGCAAACGAACTTCCCTCTCTCCTCGTGGGAGAGGGTGGCTCGCGCAGCGAGCCGGGTGAGGGGGCAGCCTCACGAGTTGCCAACGCTCTTGCGAGGATACACCCCCCTCATCCCCGACCCTTCTCCCACCAGGGGAGAAGGGAGGAGGAACTGACGCGCCGCTATTTTCTATCGCGATCTTCCGGTGGATTAGCGCTAATGGCCCTCGCCTCGCTCGTGGGCGATAAAGCGCAAGGGAGCGAACCTAATCCGGCCGGCCTGCTGGGTCTGCCACACTTTACGCCCAAGGCCAAGCGAGTCATCTACCTGTTCCAGTCGGGGGCTCCGTCGCAGATTGATCTGTTTGACTACAAACCAAAGCTAGCCGAGTTTCACGGCAGTGAGCTGCCCGAGAGCGTGCGCAAGGGTCAGCGGCTGACGGGCATGACATCGCGGCAGGCGAGCTTTCCGATCGCGCAATCGAAGTATCGCTTTGCCCAACATGGCAACAGCGGCGCGTGGCTGAGCGAGCTATTGCCGCACACGGCGCGCGTGGCCGATCAGTTGTGCTTCGTGAAGAGCATGCACACCGAGGCCATCAACCACGATCCGGCCATCACGTTTTTTCAAACCGGGGCCCAGTTGGCCGGACGGCCGAGTATCGGCGCTTGGCTGTCGTACGGGCTGGGCAGCGAAAACCGAGACCTGCCGGCCTTCGTGGCCATGGTCTCGCAGGGAAGCGGCAATCCGGGCGACCAGCCGCTGTACGATCGGTTGTGGGGCAGCGGCTTTCTGCCGTCGAAGTATCAAGGCGTGAAGTTTCGCTCGATCGGCGAGCCGGTGCTCAATCTCTCGAATCCTCCAGGTCTCGACAGCGCCGCGCGCCGCGCGATGCTCGACGACATCAAAGCCCTCAACCAGGCCCGGCTGGCCGAGCTGGGCGATCCGGAGATCGCCACGCGCATCGCGCAGTATGAGTTGGCCTATCGCATGCAATCGTCGGTACCCGAGTTGACAAACGTGTCGGACGAGCCCGAGCACATCTTTGAAATGTACGGGCCGAATTCGCGCACGCCCGGCACGTTCGCGGCCAACTGCCTGCTGGCCCGGCGGCTGTGCGAGCGGGGAGTCCGGTTCGTGCAATTGTTCCACCGCGGCTGGGACCAGCACGTCCACCTGCCCAAGCAAATCGAGCTGCAATGCTCCGACACCGATCAGGCGTCGGCCGCGCTGGTGACTGACCTGGCCCAGCGCGGACTGTTGGATGATACGCTCGTGGTGTGGGGAGGCGAGTTCGGCCGCACGGTCTACTGCCAGGGAAAGCTCTCGACCGACGACTACGGCCGCGACCATCATCCGCGCTGCTTCACAGTGTGGCTTGCCGGTGCCGGCATCAAGCGCGGCACAACCTATGGCGCGACGGACGACCACTCGTACAACATTGTCGACGGCGCCGTCCACGTACACGACTTGCATGCCACGATCCTGCACTGCTTGGGCATCGACCACACCCGACTGACGTACAAGTTCCAAGGCCGCCATCACCGGCTGACCGACGTGGAGGGAAACGTCGTGAAGGGAGTGCTGGCGTAGTTCCCTCTCCCCGCGTGGGAGAGGGTGGCGAGCGAAGCGAGCCGGGTGAGGGGGCAGCACCATGCGCCGGCCACGCCGTTCGGTACGTCGCCCCCTCATCCCAGGCCCTTCTCCCGTGACCATGCTGCGCATGGTGCCCGGAGAAGGGAGTCCTTACACAACTGCCACGGCCCGCACCGGTGATCCGTCGCGCCCCACGATGGCCAGTGGTGTAACGATCAATTCGAATTCGCCGCCGGGGATGGCGTCGAGATTGGTCAGGTTTTCGACGATCAACACGCCGGCACCTAACAGCACCAGGTGAGCGTCGAACGGCGGGCGGTCGACCGACGGGGTATCGACGCCAACGAGACGCACGCCGCACTCGACCAGTAGTCGCGCGCCGTCAGCGGTGATCAGCGGGTGAGCGGTAAAGTAATCGTCAGCGCCCCAACGATGATGCCAAGACGTGTTGAGCGCCACCCGCGGAAAAGCACGCAGCCATGGTTCGAATCTCGCCAGCAACTTCGCATCAATTACGCCATTGTGTACCTCGGGCGGCAGTCGCACGACAAGCGCCGGCCCGATACACGTATCGAGCGCCACGCGGTCGATCGTTGCTCCGTCCTGGAAGAAGTGAAACGGTGCATCCATGTGCGTGCCACAGTGCAGGCTCATGCTCAAGTGGCTGCAGTTGAGGTGTCGCTCGCCTGCGGAACTTGGCGTCGTGGTGGAGTCGAGGATTCGGACCACCAGCGGCGGGTCGCCGGGAAAGGCCGGCGTTTCAACACCCAGAGGATGACTCAGATCGATGATGCGGCGGCTATGCGTCATGACGACTCCATCTCGATTGCTTGGCCGGTGGCGAGCGACTCGACGGCTGCCGCGGCCAGTTGCATGCCCACCAGGCCGTCGCGACCACTGACCGGCGGCTTGCCGCCGGCGGCGACCTGGTCGATGAACGCTTGTAGGTGCGCGACAACCGAATCGCCAATTGGGTCGCTGGCTGGCTGTGGTTCCGTCACGATGCACAGCTCAGGCGTGCTTCCACTGAGGACCACCCGGTGTGCGATGTCCTCGACCACGATCGTGCCGGTCGATCCGTGCAGGGCCATCCACTCTGAAGTGCGCGGTTGATCGTCGCGATAGCGCGCGGCAATGGTCGCCTGCGCGCCCGAGGTCAGCTCAATCGTGAGATTGATGTCGCGCACGAGTTCGCCGGTCGTGGCGCCGTCGGCATTTGCACGCAGCCGAAGGACGTCGCCGCCAAACCAGCGCACCAGATCGAAGTGGTGTGTCAAAAGCGTGGTCAAGATCACGTAAGGATTGCGAGCCACCTTGGCCGGGGGCGTGGGATCGGTCACACGTACGATCGCGTATTCGAGCTGGCCGATCCGTCGATCGCTGAACCAATCGTGCGCCTGGCGATAACCTGACGCGAAGCGGCGATTGTAGTCAACGGCCAGTTGCAGCCCGCGGTCGTCTGCCGCCGCCACCATCCGCTCGGCTTCGTCCAGACTGGCCGCTAGCGGCTTCTCGCAGAACACGTGACAGCCCGCCGCGATCGCCGCCAGCGTTGGCTCACAGTGCAAGTGGTCGGGAGTGGCGATTGAGACGGCATCGAGCTTTTCCTTCTCAAACAGTTCGCCGGTATTCAAGTAAGCCGCGGCGCCATGGCGCGCTGCAACTTCGTCGCGTCGAGTGCTATCGGGATCGCACACAGCCACAAGCATCGCCAGTGGCGATCCGCCGATGGCCTGCGCATGAAACTCTCCGATTGGCCCGCAGCCGATGACGGCCATGCGAACGGGCGAAGGTGCGCCGAGTGAGTGGGACATTGGCATAGCATGTTAACCCGAAGCGAAAGCGAGGGATCGAGGGCGGGGGAATCCCTCGCTTACGCGTCGGGTTATTGTGGCGGTCGCTCGCGCAATTCGGCCAACAAGGTTCGTCCCGAGGCCATAAACAGGTCGGCTTCGGATTTGAACGTCAGGCAATCGAAACCCAGGGCGAGCTTCTCGTCAAAATCGTTCATCGAGTACGTATTGCAACAGGCGAGCTTGCCGTGCTGGTGGCAGGCAGCCAATGTGCGGGCGATGGCCGCGCGATGATCCGGATGGTTCTCGTATTCGTCGCGGCCCAGGCCCATCGACAGCGCCAGGTCGGTCGGGCCGATGAAGCAGCCGTCGACGCCCGGCGTGGCCATGATCGCCTCCACCGCGCGGACCGAATCGATATGCTCGACCTGCACCAACAGCAGTGTTTCGGCGTTAGCCCGTTCGAAATAATCGTCGCCATAGTGCCAGTGGGCGTCACCGCCGAACGAGCGGCAGCCCAGCGGTGGATACTTGGCAGCGGCGGCCATGGCCTGGGCTTCGGCCAGCGAATTGACCATCGGCACTACCACGCCGCGGGCGCCAAGGTCGAGCGCACGCTGCACCTCCGAGGTCGCGCCGACGCTCGTGCGCACCAGCGGCGTCGTCCCGCAGCTTGCTAGCGTATGGATGCACTCGTAAACCGTCTCGGTGCCCAGCGAGCCGTGTTGCATGTCCAGAATCACCCAATCCCAGCCCATGCGGGCTAACAGCCGCGAGACCATCGGCAGCGGAAATTGCTGCCAGATGCCGACGATCGGACGGTTGGGTTGTTTTGATTTGGACATTGAAATGTGATTTGTAGAGTTGATTTGGATGCCATACTCGCCCTTGGCGGGGATGCTCGACAATTCCCGCCAAGCGCATGCCCGCGAGGCGCGGGCATGGCACCCATCAAAAATAACCCTTGGTCCTCTACATCGTCTCCACGGCGAACATGGCCAGGGTCTCCAGGCGGGGGACGGCGAAGGTCGTTAGCCCGTCCCTACTTTTGTGATCGATGTTTTTTCCTGTGGGCAATGCAACCACGCGATGCACTTTCTCACCGCCCAACTTCAACTCGACGGAGATGCCATCAACTGGGATGTTCGGCATGTCCTTTTGAAAGTTTACGAACGTCACCAGGTATCGATGCCGATCGGGCTGATGAAAGACCGTCATTTCCACCGACTTCGGTGCCGCGGCGCCGAATCTGTCGCCATCGCCAAATAAACAAATGAATGCGACGTAGGTCTGACTCAGCCCTTCGACGTTCTCGATCAAGCTGCCTGAATAAATCGACCGGCCCTTGCCAAACGCGTTAACCACAATCGCCGGCTCTTCAGTCGCTTTCCAGGGCGGGTTGCTGTGAATCGATGAGAACTTCGAGCCATCGGGCGCCGGCCAGGGCAGCGTCGTTGTGGCCCACACCTCAGCACCTTGTCGCGCGCGGACCTGCATCCGGGGACCGGTGACGAACGCCGGATACTTCGCGCTGTGGTTTGGAAAGGTGCCTTCGGAGTTCGCAGTAGGCGCGATGTAGTGCTCATGGTCTTGCCAATGCGGTTTCTCGATCGACACGCCGAAGACATCACCGAGCATGAAATCCTTTTGCATCTGACCTCGCTTATCCACCAGTGACGTGCATCCGCTGGCCAACAGAGTGCCGCCGCCTTGGACCCAAGCTCGGATTGCCTCGACCTCTTCGGTGTCCATCATGTTGACGCCGGAGAGTATCAGGAGCCTCAACTGATCCAGTTTCGCCAGCGACTGTTTTGTAATGACGCAAAACGGATGGTGCGCGCCAATCAGCCGGCTGGCGGCCTGCATCGAGCTGGCGGTATGTGCGTCCGAGAGGTCCTGTTGCCCGGCCGGGCGGCCATTGGTGCCGAAATTGAACTTCGATTCCAGACTGTAAAAGATGCCGATGTCGGCCACGCGCTCGCCGCCGAGATGCGGATAATACGGCATCAGGCGGTCGAATATTCTCCCCATTCGCTCGTAGACTTTAGGATTCAGGGTACCGATCGGGTCGATGGCGTCGATGAAGATGAACGCGGCTCCGTCGGCGATCGCCGCCGAGGCCTTTGCTTCCAACAGCGCCTCGCTCTTCATGGTCGTGTGATCGCGTAGCTCGGCTGAAAAGCTGGTCTCGTAGCCAAACGGCCGATTGGGGGTCAGGTCTTCGAGCAGCTTGCGCACGAATGAGCCTTGCAGCGAGTCGCCGTAAAAGTCTCCCTGCAAAAAGTCGTTCTGATGTACCAGCGGTTCGATCACGCCAAACTGCCAATTGAGGGGATACGTCGACGATTGATGCTCGACGGATGCCGTGGGCTTGAGCTTTCGCACCGTGCCGGTGGCCACTTCGGCAAACTCCACAAGCCACGTCTCGCGCCGTCGCTGGAAGGCAACCCACTTTTCGTCGAGCCAATCGATCTTGCGCGGCAGCTCGCCGCCCACCTCGTCGGCGAAGCGCTTCTGGCAATGCTGGCAAAAGCACAGCGACGGCCAGAAGGACATGTCGAAGCGGATGCCCTCAAAGTCGAAGTTGGTGCAGATTTCCGCGACGAACGACCGGACGTACTCGCGATATGGCGAGTTGGGGCACAGCACGCCATGGCGACCTCCTTCGCCCTGCGGCTTGCCCTGGTGCGTAACCATCCGCCACTCGGGATGGTTGTCGGCGGCCGAGCGGTCGAAGATCAGGCTGGTGTAGACGACCACGGCGATCTGGTGTTTGTGGCAGCGCTCGATCACTTCGGCCAGGATGTTGCGACCCTTCAGACCGCGATGCTGTTGGCCCACCTTGGTCGGGTAGTTGAACAGCCCGACGTGAGATTGGGCATAGGCCACGATCGATTGGGCCCGTGCCTTGACGAGCATGTCGACATAGGTGTCGGCGTTGAATTCGGACAGGAACTCGTCATCCCAATCCGGAATGTGCATGTCGATGACAGCCCGCCGGTAGGCCGTTTCGTACCATTTCTTCGAGCCGAGCAGCATGGTGTGACCTGCGGTGGGACGACGACGAATCGCGACCGGTTGAGTGTAAGAGCGGGCTGGTGGGTTTGCAACTTTCGGCGCCGTTTGACACGCCGCGCGTCCGGCATCATGATCACACAGTCCTCCTTCTTTCGCGGGCACTCGGCAGGTGGACCAAACCCCATGCTCAAATTGTGTCGCGGTCTGGCGATTCTTCTATGTCTGAGCATTTCGTGCGGCTGCTCCGCGCGGACCGGGGACGACGGCGCCTCGTCGCGAGCGGCCGATGGCAAGCTCTTGATCGCGGTGGTGCCCAAAGCCACGTCGCACGAGTTCTGGAAATCGGTGCATGCCGGCGCGGTACTGGGCGAGAAAGAGGCCGGCGTCAAGATCATCTGGAAGGGTCCGATCACCGAGAGCGACCGCGAAATGCAAATCAACGTGGTGCAGGACTTCATCGCCCAGCGGGTCGACGGCATCTGCCTGGCACCGCTCGATTCGCAAGCCCTGATTCCCGTAGTGCGCGAGGCGGCAGCGGCCAAGATTCCCACGCTCATTTTCGACAGCGGCCTGGATGACGCCGCCAGCATTGTCAGCTTCATCGCGACCGACAACTATCATGGCGGCCAGCTTGCAGGGCGCCACCTGGGTCAACTCCTAGGGGGGAACGGCCGCGTCATCGTGCTGCGATACTCGGTCGGCAGTCAGAGCAGCCAACTGCGAGAAGATGGCTGTCTCGATGCGCTGGCCAAGGAGTTTCCAAATATTGAAATCCTCTCGTCGACGGAATATGCCGGTGAGACGGCCGACAAGGCGCTGGTCAAAGCGCAGCAACTGCTGCTCACTTTCGGCGATCGGGTCGATGGCATCTTCGCTCCGACGCAGCACGTCTCCACCGGCATCCTGCGGGCCTTGGAAGAAAACGGCCTGGCCGGCAAGGTAAAATTCATCGGCTTCGACGCCGGGCCTGAGCTCGTCCAGGCGCTGCATACCGGCAAGATGCACGGCATCGTGTTGCAAGACCCGGTGCGGATGGCCAGCCTGGCCGTGACCACGATGGCCGCTCACCTGCGCGGCGAGAAAGTCGAGCCCAAAATCTTAACCGGCGAGACTCTGGCTACGCCCGAGAACATGGACGAGCCGGCGATCAAGAAGTTACTCGAGCCTGAGTTGTACGACGAGTGAGTCTTGTCTCCCATCTCCCAAAAGGGGAGAGGGAAGGCGAATTTAGCCCGTTCTCTTCCGCAGTTGATCGGTTTGCACAATCATGTAGATCGAGTCGCCAGTCGCCACTTCCTTGCCGGCTTCGTCGGTGACCACGGCGGTTGAATGGGTGATCGTGCGGCCGACACGCGGGCTGCGGGCCTCGCACACGATCGTGCCGCCTGTCACCGGGCGGAGATACTTGACTCCCAACTGGACCGTCACGATTTGCGCGCCCTTCTTTCGCGCCTCGCGATATGTGGAAGTCAGAATCAGCGACTGGGCGATGGTTGTGTCGATCAGCGTGGCGACGATGCCCCCGTGCAACAGGCCGGCCGGCTGCAGCAAGTCTTCGCGCCACGCGACGCTAAGCTTCGCGCGGTGCGGCTCGATCTCCACCAATTGGATGCCCAGTAACTTGAAGAACGGAAAGGTCTTGAACAATTGACGGATCGCTTCGCGCTCCTTCTCGATCTCGCTCGACTCGTTAGCCTCGTGCTCGGTCATGGTGTGTGCGCTCGTTGGGGTTCAAATCGGTAGCGGACATGGCGGCACTGCCGCATCAACTTATCAGATTCTCCGACTGCGCGCCACTACTGCTGGGTCTCCGACGCGGTGAGACGGAGCAACGCGGGGCTCGCCACCGCTCCGGGCGACGGGCATAATCTTAGGCATCGAAGCTACAGATTTATGTCCTGTCAATCGAGGAGGAATCCGCCATGACCAAACGCACATCAATGTTTCAAGCCGTCACACTCGCCTGTGCTTCCGCATGCCTCTCGATTGCGGCGATCTCCCCCGCCGCGGCCGAGCCATACGCCGTCGACGCCGTCCATTCGTTTGTGCTGTTTCGCATCAAGCACTTGAACACGAGCCAAGCCTGGGGCCGATTCAATGACATCTCGGGCAACGTGGACCTGGATGGCAAGAACCCGTCGATCGCGGTTCAGGTCAAGGCGGCCAGCGTCGACACGGCAAACGAAAAGCGTGACCAGCATTTGCGGAGTCCCGACTTCTTGAATGCCAAACAGTTCCCCACGATCAGCTTCACCAGCACGCGGGTGCAGCCGGCTGGCGACGGCAGGTACGACGTCGAGGGTACGCTCAGCCTGCACGGCGTGAGCAAGCCCGTCAGTGTGCAATTGACGCGAGTCGGTGCGGGTAAGAATCAAATGGGCGCAAGCATCGTCGGTTACGACACTACGCTCGACATCAAGCGCAGCGACTACGGAATGAAGTTCTTGCTCGAAGGCCTGGGCGACGACGTCAAGTTGACGATCAGCCTGGAGTGTACGGCCAAGTAGTCGTTTGCTTGGGTGCCATGGCGACGACGCGTGGCCATGTTCGACAATCGCACCGCATGCTCGCGTTTG
>CAZUPX010000527.1:0-5026 GCA_964622155.1 uncultured Planctomycetaceae bacterium
CTCGCGAGAGTAAGCAAATCTCAAAAAACGTGGCCCAGTTCGGATTGCAGGCTGCAACTCGCCTGCATGAAGCCGGAATCGCTAGTAATCGCGGGTCAGCATACCGCGGTGAATGTGTTCCTGAGCCTTGTACACACCGCCCGTCAAGCCACGAAAGTGGGGGGTATCCGAAGTCACCGAGGTAACCGCAAGGAACCAAGTGCCGAAGATAAACTCCGCGATTGGGACTAAGTCGTAACAAGGTAGCCGTAGGGGAACCTGCGGCTGGATCACCTCCTTTCTAAAGGATTCCAGCCGACTCGATGGTGACATCGATCGGTTTACTTGTGGAGACAGTTCTTGTGCTGGACTGAGGTCAGCCGACGAGTGAAAACTCGAGTTGGCAACTACTGAATTGAAAAAGGAAGACCCGCGCAGGGTGAGCCACCTTGCGTCGGGTCTTTTTTTGCGCGCTGGCCGACGCCACGGCCGCCCGCCAATTCGCGGAAAAATCATGTATTGTCACGCTCCCGGCGGATATCATGGGTAGCGGCGCCCACCAATCGTGAGCCGCTCGATTGAAGCTCGAATCCCCAATCAAGGGAGAACGCTAATGAATCGCTCCAACGCCGTGCCTTTCGTGGTCCGGCCCGCGATCGCACTCGTGTGCCTCGTGTCGTCCGCCGCAGCCGCAACGTGGCAGAATCCCGTCGCAACACGCGACATCGATGGCAGCGGCATCATTAGCCCGCGCGACGCGCTGATCGACATCAACTACTTGAACTCGAACGGAGCGACGCCGGTACCTGGCAGCGGCAGCCCCCCGCCGTACTACGATGTGAACGGCGACGACCTCATTTCGCCCGTCGACCCATTGTTGGTCGTGAATTATTTGGTCCTCAACTCCGGCAGCGCGGCGCCGCCCGGCGCGCCAGGTTCCGATCCGCTGGGAGTGCCCCAAGTCGCGATCGATCTGGTCGTGACCGACACCGGTGGCGTTCCCGTTTCGGTCGCCACCGTCGGACAAAATCTGGAGTTGCGAGTCATCGCCGGCGATTTGCGCGTGCCGCCGCCGGCGTTTGCGGGCGTGTACACAGCGACGGCCGACATCGCCTACACGGCGGGCAACGTGACGATCAACCCGTCGTTCGTCTACGCTCCCGACTTCTTCGCCGACAGCCTGGCCGACACCGGAACGCCCGGTACGATCGGCGGCGCCAACGGCGTGCGGACATCGGGTAGCGCGCCCGGGTCGAGCCCCCAGTTGATGTTCCGCATTCCGTTCGTCGCCACAAACGCCGGCTTGGCGACGTTTTTCTCGGGGCCCGCCGGGCCGTCAGAATTGCACGACGTGCTGCTCTATGGTGACGACAACCGCGTGTCGTTGAACCAGATTCTTTTCGGCAGCGCGGAACTGACAATCGTTCCGGAACCGTCAAGCATTGTCGTCGCCGCCTGCGGATTTCTTGCACTATTGGTTTTGCGGCGTCGTGCGCGACCATGCATGATGATCCATTGAAATCCGCATCGCATCCCCGCTTGCGGTTTAGAACGCACGAAAATGAAATGTTAGACTAAAGCGCGAGCGGATGCGGCGCGTTTTCGGCGAATCGACGGGATCGACTGGGACAAGAGAGTCAGGAACCTTTGTTTTGCTCGAAAGCCTCGTAGTCGGGCGTCGAGCCAGCACGGCGCTTGTACGCGGTCTTGGCAGTCTCGCCAGAGACTGCCCCACGTGGTCGAGTCTCCCCGAGACTCGAA
The DNA here is from genome assembly GCA_964622155.1 of uncultured Planctomycetaceae bacterium. Classification (GTDB taxonomy): domain Bacteria; phylum Planctomycetota; class Planctomycetia; order Pirellulales; family PALSA-1355; genus CAZUPX01. The sequence goes on from CAZUPX010000527.1 coordinate 1,741, forward strand.
GTGCCGCCGAACGGATAATCAACTTCCGCGGCGCGATCGCACCCGCCGCCGGCCGATGAACACAAGGGTCGCGGCGCCCAGCCCCATCAGCACAACCGTGGCCGGCTCGGGTACGGTCACGGCGCTCCAGGCCAGGCCGTAATACTCTTGCTGGGCGTCGCCGACCAAGTCGAACAACTCGACAGTTAGTGGGCTTCACAAGCGTGTACGAGAGTGCGGCATCCTAACCGTCTGTTGAAAAATGCCGTCGTGGCATTTTTCAACGTCGCCAAGTGCGGAGCCAAGCTCCGCACGGCTCGCAAAATAACGACTTGTGTCGCTATTTTGTCATCGCATCCATGCGATGTCGCAGCCTGTTGAGTAAATCAACAGGCTGCTAACCGTCCAGTAGCCATGTCCCTGCCTGCTGGAAGCGAGCCAAGCGATCCGCCGCCCTCGTTCAAACGTAGCCATTCCACCGCGCTCACATGCCGTGCGGAAACAAAGCATGGGCACCATCGCAGGATTCCGACCGCGCGCCGAGTCGGAGCTTGTCGAGTGCCTGTCACGCCCTCATCGCGGAATGTCTTCAATCGGGTCCGTGTTGCGATAAGTCCGGCATAATCCGCAGAGCACGAGCGCCGCCAATAAGGACGGTCCGGCGATCATGCCACCGGTGAACACGGCGTAGGCATTGATGGCGGTTCCGGTCCAATGTGAGATTCCCCGTGTCAGGGCCGCGGTGGCGAAGCCCCAGGTAGACATTGCCCATAATCCGACGGCAAACAACAGGCCCTTGCCCGTGAACGTGAGCATTGTGCGCAGAAAGATTTCCAGTCCCTCTTGTTGCACGCGGTAGGGGTAGAGCAGATAGATGAGGTTGTCGAGGCCGAACACGAGCACGTTCAGCGGGATCATCACCAGCATCGTCGTGAATAGGTAGTGTGGCGGCAGCGACCGCGCGGCGACCGCAAACGCCAATACCCCACTTTGAAACAGGGTCGCAATCAGCACGGGTGCCAGCGTCTGGCCGATGGCGGCCGCGGCAGGCGTGATGGGCAGGCCCTTGAGTGTCGCCAGCCGATCGAGATCGCGGCGGAAGTCGAAGCGGAGCGCGGTGGGTAATAACAGGAACGTGTAGAACGCCAGCGTGCCGGTGGTGGCCAGAAACGCGACGTAGGGGTCCGCAATGACGAAGCACGGGGCACAAGCGAGGACCGCGGGGGCGATCATCGCCGTCAACAGGCTGCCCCAGTGACGGCGGGCGCCGACCAGTTGTCGCCAGGCCAGCGCTCCGGCGCCGCCCCAGCGCGGGATGCGCCACAGTCGCAATTGGAACTGAGCGCTGAGCGCCGGCCCACGCTCGTTCTGCGTAGAGTTTGCCAACAAGTCACAAGCCGCGCCGATCGTACGGTAGCTGCGTTTTTCTCGGTCGGCCACGCGTCGAGCGGTTACGGCGTACAAACCGATGACGGCGGCGGCAAGCCCCGTTACGGTTCCCAATGCCGCCGCGGCCAGCCCCGCGTTGATTGCCGTCATGCTGTCGGCCAGGATCAGGTCAATAAACGGCTGAAAGGGCAGCGCGGCATAGCGGAATATAGAAGCGTTCAATTGTACCAGGATTTCCAAGTGGCGTTGGAGGAGTCCCTCGCCGACGCCGATCCGGCCACCGAACGCGTCTTCGCGCACGATCACCGCGCCGACCGCGAATCCTGCCGCCACCAGCCCAGCCACGACCGCCGCACGGTAGGCCAGAAAGGCCGAGCGGCCCATACCCCACGTGGCGATCTCGATCGTCATGCGGAGCATTTCCAACGTCATCATCACAAGCAACACGCCTATCAGACTCAGTGGCACGCAACGCAAATCGGGCAACAGTAAGAGCGTGAACAGTCCCGCTTTGAGCAACGTTGTCACCGTGACTGAAGCGAGCTGGTACGCCACAAGGTCTCGCGGCCGTAATGGCATCGCGACCAACAGCTCGCGCTCGACAGGCGTCCAGTCAAACGGGCTTTCGGGGCGGAAGAAGGCGGCTTTCGCGAAATGCCAGCCGGCGTAGAACACCAGTCCCAACGACAACAGCGAGCGCAGCGTTTCCGGGGAGGCCGTTTCGCGGAGCCAGATCGTCATGGCCGCGTTGCCGAGCCAGACGACGGCCAGCACACAGGCGACCGCCGAGAGGACCAGCCGCCGCGTCTGGCAGAACCTTCGCCACATGCGACGGCGGCGTCCGCGGCTTTGGAGCCGCAATAGTTGAACAGTTGCCTGGTGGAACACGGTCGTAGTCATGGGGATGTGGCGGCGAAGAAGATGTCCTCCAGATTCGCGGCCGCGTCAACGTGGTCAAAGCTCGCCCGCAGCTCGTCGACCGGTCCGAAGAATCGCTGCGCTCCATCAGCCAGGATCAAGACGTGCGTGCACAAGTCCTCGACCATCGCCAACATGTGTGAGCTGATCACCACCGCGGCACCTCGTGCGGCGCGCTCTTTCAACGATCGTTTGAAAACGCGGATCCCCTGCGGGTCGAGACCCGTGAGCGGCTCGTCGAAGAGGATGGCCTGGGGATCATGCAGGTACGCACAGCAGATGGCGAGCTTTTGCCGCATGCCGCGCGAAAGGTCGCTGGCAGGCGTGCGGAGTTTCAAGGTCAGCTCAGACTCGTCGAGCAACCTGAGGGCCTTTGAGTGGGCATCGCTCACTTGGTAGATGCTCGCGTAAAAGGACAGGTGTTCTTCGACGGTCAGGTCGTAAAACAGGGGCGCGTCGTCGGGCACGAATGCGAGTCGCGACTTGGCGGCGATTGCGTCAGCATCGACATCAAAGCCGGCGATCGACAACCGCCCGCGGCTGGCCGGAATGATCCCCGCCATCGCCCGCATGGTGGTCGTCTTTCCCGCGCCGTTGGGCCCGATGATGGCCAGAAGCTCTCCCGGCTCGACGCGAAAGGTAACGCCTCGGACTGCGACTTGGTCGGCGAACGCCTTGTGAAAATCATCGACTTCGATCACGCGGAAATGCCTCGTGGGTATGAATGGTCTATGTCAATCAGCGGGCGGCAAAGAACGGCGGCATTCGCCGCTTTGCAAGTCTACGCCGTGCCTGCGAGTCGATCGCATCCGCCACGTAGTGGCATGCACAAAGCGCGGGCTCCGGATGTGCCGAAAGGAAAGGGTGCACGATTAGGCTCTGGCGCTATCTGCGGGAGATGAATAGACTGGGGTGGTGTTGGATTGTTTTTCATCACTCCCGAGGTGTGTCATGGATGCGTTTCAAGTCCGGGTGGAGACTCCGTTACAGGCATTGATGG
>CAZUPX010000528.1:0-10062 GCA_964622155.1 uncultured Planctomycetaceae bacterium
AGCAACAATCAGGGCGTCGCGCTGGTCCAGCTGGGACAGTTCGACGAAGCGGCCGCCTGTTACGTTCGCGCGCTGGAACTAAAGCCCGATTATGCCGAAGCGCATTACGAGTTGGGATATGTATGGCTGAGCCAAAACCAACTTAATGCGGCGATGGATTCGTTCGAGAGGGCGCTTGAATTGAATCCTGCGATCGCCGAGGCCCACAACCATTTGGGTATTGTATTAACACGGCAAGGGATGCTCGACGAGGCGCTGGTCCACCATCGACGAGCCGTGGAGCTGAAGCCGGAGGATGCTGACGCACATTACAATCTGGCCGTCGTGTTAGCGCGACGTGAGCATTGGCAGGAGGCCGCCGATGCGTATCGCCAGGCAATTGCGTTGCGCCCTGACCATGCGGCGGCCCACAATAATCTGGCCGTCGTATTGGCCAAGCAGGGCAAACTCGACGCGGCGGTGCACGGCTATCAACAGGCCATCAAGCTTAAGCCCGACTATGCCGAAGCGCACACCAATCTGGGAGACGCTCTGGTCCAGCAACACAAGGTCGACGAGGCGGTGGTCGCCCATTGCCGGGCCATCGAACTCAAAAGTGACTACGCCGAAGCTCATTACAACCTCGGTATCGCCTTGGTGATGCAAGACAGGCTCGAAGAAGCCGAGCGCAGCTATCGCCGGGCATTGGAGCTGCGTCCCGACAATGCTGAAGCGTTGTACAACCTGGCCTACGCGCTGCTGGAGCAAAACGAGGTCGATCGATCGGCCGCCGCGTGTGCCAGGGCTTTGGAGCTCAAACCCGACTATGCCGACGCGCACTTCAGCCTGGCCGCGGTTCTGCTGCTGACGGGCCGCCTGGTCGAGGGCTGGCAATACTACGAGTGGCGCTTAAAGCAGCGCCAGAATCCTCCGCCCAATTTCTCGCAGCCGCGCTGGAATGGCGAGCCCCTCGACGGACGCACGATCCTGCTGGTTTGCGAGCAAGGGGTCGGCGACACGGTGCAGTTCATTCGATATGCGTCCCTGGTCAAACAGCGCGGCGGCCGGGTGGTCGTCGAGTGCGTACCACAGCTAGCCATCTTGCTGGCAACCTGTCCCGCCGTGGATCAGGTTGTCGCACTGGGCGACCCCATGCCCCACTTCGACCTCTACGTGATGCTCGCCAGCCTACCTGGGATTTTTCAGTCGTCTCTCGAAACCATCCCGGCCGAAGTTCCCTATCTTTTGCCCGACAAAGAGGTCGTCGAGCGTTGGAGTCGCAAATTCGGCGATGAACCGGGACTGAAGATCGGCATCGCGTGGCAAGGCAACCCAGCCAATCTCAAGGACCGCAGCCGCTCAATTCCCCTTGCGCATTTCGCGCCATTGGACCGCATACCTGGCGTGCGACTGTACAGCTTGCAGATGGGTTCTGGTCACGAGCAATTGGCCGAGGTCGCCGCGGACTGGGGCATCGTCGACTTGAGTGAGAGCCTGCCGGGCTTTCTCAATACCGCGGCCATCCTGCGCAACCTTGACCTGGTCATTACCTGCGACTCGGCTCCCGCGCACCTGGCCGGCGCGTTGGGCGTGCCCGTCTGGGTCGCCCTGCCATTTGCTCCCGACTGGCGTTGGATGCTAGGCCGGTCGGACAGCCCTTGGTATCCCACGATGCGTCTGTTTCGCCAGACGAGTCGGGGCGACTGGCCCGGCGTGTTTCGGGACATAGAAGGGGAACTTTTGCAATTCGTGGCGGCCAAACGCGAGTCTGCCTCACCACATTCCGTGTCGCTTGAAGTCGAAGCGAAGCCGCCACTCATCTCGGCCGCCGAACATACCGACCGTGGCATCGAGTTGGCGGCAGCCGGAAAGCTGAACGATGCGGAAGCGTCATTCCGGCTGGCAATCGAGCTGCAAGCTGATGATGCCCGTGCCCACGGCAACCTTGGCAACTTGCTCAAAAAGCAAGGCAAGCTGGAAGAGGCTATGGGTGCGTATCGTCGTGTCCTCGAAATCAATCCCGGCAGTGCCGAAGCGTTTTACAGCCTCGGGTTGGTGGCCCGGGAGCAAGAAAGATTCGAGGAGGCCGAGGCGTGGTGCCGCCGTGCCGTGGCCGTCGACGAGCGCTTTGCCGACGCGCACTACACGCTTGGCGCCGCGCTATTGGCGCAAAACAAGCTGGACGCGGCAGATTTGAGCTTTCGGCGGGCCGTCACTCTCGAACCGGATCTTAGCATCGCTCACGTGGGTCTTGCTTTCTCGCTGCTGACACGGGGTCGGCTGACCGAAGGTTGGGCAGAGTATGAATGGCGATTGAAGGACACGCGTATGGCCGAGGATCCACTCGAGCGGCCGCGGTGGACGGGTGCGCCGCTAGCGGGGCGCTCGATCCTTTTGCGATGCGAGCAAGGTTATGGCGACAGCTTGCAATTCATCCGCTATGCCGAGCTGCTGAAGCAGCAAGGTGCTACCGTCTTTGTCCTGTGCCGGCCGCCGTTGGTGCGCATCCTCGCCACCAGCGACAGTGTTGATCGCGTCATTTGTGCCGATGATCCCTGGCCCGAGTTCGACGTTTACATTCCGTTGGTCAGCGTGCCCAGAGTCGTCGGCACGACGCTCGACACCATTCCTGCGAAGGTCCCATATCTCAAGCCCGGCGCAAAATTGATCCAGCAGTGGAAGGCCGAACTGGGCCAGGGACCGAAACTCAAGATCGGAATCTCCTGGCACTGCGACCCAACCCACCCGGTTCAAAATCGCCGGATTCCATTGTCGCAATTTGCCGGAATCGTGCGGATCAAGGATGTGCAGGTCTACAGCTTGCAGTTCGGAGCCGGGCGCGAGCAACTGGCCGAGCTCGACGACAGCCTGCCGATCATCGACCTGGGCGATCGGTTGGGCGACTTTCACGATACGGCGGCCATTGTGAGCAACCTGGACCTGGTGATTACTTGCGACTCGGCGCCCGCTCACGTGGCCGGCGCGCTGGGCATTCCAGTGTGGGTTGCCCTGCCGTTTTCCCCGGATTGGCGGTGGATGCTCGATCGCAACGACAGTCCCTGGTATCCGACGATGGGACTGTTCCGTCAACCGCGCCAGGGCGATTGGCAAACGGTGTTCGACACGATCGAACGCGAGTTGGCAAAGCTGGTCAAACGAACGTCAAATGCTGACCAGCCGACCTTTCTTGATTGACTCGGTCTGCTTCTGGCACAGTGTGACCGCGTCGCGTGCCAGCTCGCCGTCCAACAGCGCCGAGGGCTTGCCGCTGCGGACGGTTTTGACCACTTCGCCCAGCTCCGCTGCAAACGAGTCGACAGGGTCGGCCGATTGCATGGTCGGACGCTCGACCTTGCCGTCGTGCCGCAAGACGGTCAACGGCATGTTCGTCTCGGGCTTGCCATCGATGACGGCGAAGTCGTACAACAGCGTCGCCTTTTCCAGATGAATCTCAAAACCCGCGCAAAAACCGCGCCCCTGTTGATGGATCACGCCGCTGGTGGCGCTGACGACAAGCTTGGGATCGGCAAACAGGAATTGCGAAGCGAAGTATTCGGCCACCTCGCCCCGCATCCGACCGCTGGTGAACACGGCCCTCGGCATGCCGCACAATAAGCGGATGTAGTGCGCGTCGTGGACGTGCAGGTCGAGCATCGGCCCGCCAATTTTCTTGGGGTCATAAAAGTCCTTCAGCCACTGCGGGTCGGAGATGATCCGCTTGAAGTGTCCGCCCAGAAGGCGTCCGTATTTCTTGCCGCGCAGCGCGTGGTACGCAAACGCATATTCCGGAAAGAAGGGGAGCACGTGGCCGATCATTAACTGTTTGCCGGCTGAGCGGGCCGTGTTGACCATCCGCCTGGAGTCAGCGGGCACCAGGGCGATCGGCTTCTCCGAGAACACGTGCTTGCCGGCCTTCAGTGCCGCGATGGCCACCGGAGGATGCGCCGCCGGCGGCAGGCAAATGTCGATCAGGTCGAGCCTTGGATTGGCCAACATCTCGTCGATATTCTCGTACTTCTCAATGCCCGAGAGGTCCATCATCGTTCCGGCTGGGCCGAAGTTGCCTTTGATCGTGCGCCAGTCGCCGCACAAACGCACCCGATCCACTTCGCACATGGCTGCCACCTTCACCCCCTTGACCTTCTGATAGGCCAGGTAGTGAATCATGCCCATGAAACCAATACCCGCGATTCCGACTCGAATCATTGGGGAGACTCCGGGTTGCAGACTGCGATACGCACTACGCACTGAGAAGAGCAGAACTTTCGGTTGCAAGTGTAGGCTATGGCGTAGTCGTCGCCCACTACCTTTCGCTCGTGCTCTCCAGGCGCGCTGGCTTCGCCCAATTCCAAAAACCCAGCACCGTGCCGGCCGCTTCAACGGGCATGAGAAGAATCGCCGTGCCGATGAACAGACCCTGAAGATCTCCGTGGGGCAAGTGGCTGACGTGGTCGGGGCTGATGGCCATGAAGTGGTGATAGACGCCGAACAGCAAGCTGCCGAGCATCGACACACCCAACAGCAGCGCTCCGGCCCGTTGCCAGCGCGTGAAGTACAACACCATCGCCACCAGTGGAGCCGCGGTGATCACGCTGTAGACGTACACCCATTGCCAAGGCTCCAGGTCAACACCCAGCCACTTGTGCGCCCAGCCGTGTGCCAGGGCGACTGCCTGATGCACGATTACGATCAGTGCGGCGATGATAGCGCTGCGGTTCATGGGATTACCTCACTTGCCGGTCTTAGTCAGGAGGTCAGGAGGGTCAGAAAGATGTCGAACGCCTCGTCCCACTCGGCGGTATTTTGCGGCTCGTAACGGTCGACGCCGAAACTCGCGCGCACGACCTGCCGGGCCTCGCCGATCGAGCCAATGTCGCCGGCGGCGATAGCCTGCACCAGGACGTTGCCGATCGCGGTGGCTTCGACCGGTCCGGCCAATACGGTGCGCCTGGATGCATCGGCCGTCGCCTGACAGAGCAGTTTGTTCTGGCTGCCGCCGCCGACGACGTGGATGGTTTCGATCCGTCCGCCGACAAGCTGCTCGAGCCCGCCCAACACAATTCGATATCGCATCGCCAGACTCTCCAGTGCGCAGCGGACCACAGCGCCCTCGTCCGCAGGAACATGCTGATGGGTCCGCCGGCAAAACGCGCGGATCGCGTCGGGCATGTTCGCCGGCGTCAGGAAGCTTGGGTCGTCGGGATCCACCAACGACGCCAGCGGCGGCGCCGCGCCGGCCAGGCGGCTCAGATCGTCCCACGTGTAGTTCTTGCCGGCCTGATTCCAAACGCGGCGGCACTCCTGTACCAGCCACAGCCCGGCGATGTTCTTCAACAGCCGCGTCGTCCCGCCGACGCCGCCTTCGTTCGTGAAGTTGAGTTTCAGGCAGGTTTCGTTGATCACCGGCCGCGAGACTTCCGCGCCCATCAGCGACCACGTGCCCGAGCTGATGTAGCACCAGTTGGGCCGCTCGGACGCGACGCCTTCGGCCGGCACGGCTACAACGGCGCTGGCCGTATCGTGCGTGCCCGGCAGAACGACCTCGACGTCGTCCAATCCGGTGTCGTCAGCGATGTGCTTGAGCAGCTTGCCGAGCTTCGTGCCCGGTTCGGCGATTGGGCCGAGTATGCGGTCAGGAATTTCAAACGCCGCCAGCAGGTCGCGCGCCCAGTCGCCCGTTTGCGGATTGTAGAGCTGCGTCGTTGTGGCGTTGGTACGCTCGTTGGCCTTCACGCCCGTCAACAACCAATGGAACAAGTCGGGCATCATCAGCAGTCGCTCGGCGCGATCCAGGAGCGGCGAGCGTTCAAGACGCATGGCCCACAGTTGGTAGAGCGTGTTGAACTGCATGAACTGCAGTCCGGTCAGGGCAAAAATTTTTTCACGCGGAACGATTTGAAATGCGCGTTCCAAAATGCCGTCGGTGCGCGGATCGCGGTAGTGCACCGGATTGCCGAGCGGGTCGTCGTTCGCATCGAGCAGGCCGAAATCGACACCCCATGTGTCGACCCCGATGCTGGCAATCTCGGACAGTTGCTGCCCGGCCGCCCTCAGGCCGTGCCGCACCTCGGTCCACTGGGCCATCAGGTCCCAATAGAGCTGGCGTCCCACGGGCTTGGGTCCGTTGTCGAAGCGGTAGATGTCGGCCAATTCCAGCCGCCGGCCGTCGAACAGCCCCGCCACGTGACGGCCGCCCGAAGCCCCCATGTCGATCGCCAGATAGGCGCGATTGGTCAATCGAGGTCCCCTTGTTTATCTTGCACCGCTCGAGGGCACGCCACGTGGTAATCGAGCCGCTTGGTCGTTAACATGACGCCCTGTCCATTGGCGGTCAAGCGCCACTGGTGGAACGACTTGCGACGAATCGCGACGTACCACTCCGGCAGTCCCGAAAGCAGCTGCGGCACTAGCACCTGAAGGTCACGGAAGCTTAAGCCCAAGTCCCTGTGCGGACGATACATAAAGGCAGGCCAATAGTTGACTTAGATTACAAACATAAGTATCATTCAACACCTCGTGCCGGTCTTGCCGTTTTGGATCCACAACATCCGATGAGCATGTCTTCGACTTCGCCCGCCCTGAGCGTCCTTGGCGACAGTCAGCCCGTTGCAGCGCCGCCGACCGCCTCTGCGGAGTTGCTCGCGGAATTGGCCGCGCACAGCCAGCGGCTGGAAAGCGCCACGCCGCGCGAGATCATTGCCTGGGCCGTCGAGAACTATTTTCCCAAGCTGACGATGGCCACCGCCTTCGGTCCCGAGGGCTGCGCGATCATTCACATGCTGGCCGAGATTCAGCCGAAGACGTACGTCTTCAATCTCGACTCGGGTTATCAGTTCAAGGAGACACTTGAGCTGCGCGATCGGATCGCTGAGCGGTATGGCATCGAAGTTGATCTTCGCCAGCCGGAGACGACCGTGGCCGAGTACGAAGCGCAGCATGGCGGCCCGCTGTACAAATTGAATCCCGATCAATGCTGCCGCGATCGCAAGGTCAATGTGCTGCGCGAGGCCGTGGTAGGTTGGAGCGCGTGGATGAGCGGCATCCGCCGCGATCAGGGGACGGGCGATCGAGCCGGCATTCCGATCGTCGGCTGGGACCAGAAATTCGGGCTGGTGAAGATCAGTCCCTTGGCCAACTGGACGAAAAAAGATATCTGGAAGCTGATCAGCGAGCAAAACATTCCGTACAACCCGCTGCACGATCAGGGATACACGAGCATCGGCTGCTGGCCCTGCACGCGGGCGGTGATGTTTGGCGAGGACGAGCGGGCCGGGCGGTGGAGCGGCACGGCCAAGAACGAGTGCGGACTACACACGATTAGTGATTAGTGATTGGTGATTCGTGATTGGTGGTGGTGGCTCACTCGTTACCTTCCTCACTAACACCAACAACCAATCACCAATTCCCATGAAAGTTTCCCACAAGACTGAATACGCCTGCCTGGCGATGATCGAGTTGGCCGCCCACTATGGATCGGGTGATCCGGTGCGCATCCGCGCGATTGCCGACGAGCACGGCATCCCCTCGCGGTTCCTCGTGCAAATCCTGCTGCAGCTCAAGGGGGCCGGCTTCGTCACCAGCACGCGCGGAGCCTCGGGCGGATATCAACTCGTCAAACCGCCCGAGGAGATTTCACTCGGCGAGGTAATGGCCGTCTTTGAAGACCAGGAGCCCCCGATCACCGGCGCTAGCGCCGGATCGGCCAACTCAACGAGTGCTCGCGTCCTGGTCCAAGCCTGGCGCGAGGTGGCCCAGGCGCGGCACGACGCCCTGTACGACATCACGTTCGGCGATCTCGCCGGGCGCATCGATCGCCAGAGCGAGAATATGTTTCATATTTGAGGCTTGAGGCCTGAGGCTACAGGCTACAGGCCGAAAACTGAAAAGTAGGTGCAGCCGGCGTGAACTGCTAAAATAGGTGCCAACTTAAGAAACTCTGCGGGCACCGAACATGCACGTCGGACTGGCTCACGAACTGGCCGCTCAATGGGAATCCAACGGGTCGCCACCCGACGTGTTTTCGCTTCTTGAGCAACATGCCGATGCGCCGATTCAACAAAAGTTGGAGTTGCTGCTCTGCGACCAAAAGCACCGCTGGCAAACCGACCAACCGCTTTTGGTCGAGGACTATCTGGCCCGGCTGCCCGACCTGGCTGCTGATCCTGATTCGAAGCTGCAACTGGTGGTTGGTGAGTTTCAGGCTCGGCTGAATGGCGATACCAGGCCCAGGATTGACGAGTTCACGTCACGATTCTCCGATCTCGGAGATTCGCTGAAAAGCAAGCTGTCGGAGTTGCTTTTCAGCGACTTGAGAATTGAACAACTGGTCTCTCGCACCACCACGCAGACATTCATCACCGAAAAAACCATCGGGGATCGGCAGGTTGGCAGATACCGGCTGGTCAGAATGCTGGGCGAGGGTAATTTCGGACGGGTCTGGCTGGGGTTCGACGAGGAGCTGCGGCGAGCGGTGGCCATCAAGGTGCCCAGACCAGAACGATTCGCCAGACCCGAAGATGCGGAAGTATATCTCTCGGAAGCTCGCATGGTGGCGAGCCTCGATCATCCGCACATCGTGCCGGTTTACGACGTGGGCCGCACGGCCGATGGTTCGGTGTACGTCGTCTCGAAATTCATTGAGGGCTGCAATCTAGGCGAGAAAATCAAAGAAGAACGCCCAGGCTTCGCGGCAGCGGCGGAATTACTGGCTACCGTTGCCCAGGCGCTCCACCATGCCCACCAGCGGCGGCTCGTTCATCGAGATGTGAAACCTGCCAACATCCTGATCGAAAACAGCACGCAGACGCCTTACGTGGCTGATTTTGGACTGGCGATCAGCGAAGCGGACTATTTGCGAGACAGGCATATCGCCGGGACGCCGGCCTATATGAGTCCCGAACAGGCTCGGGGCGAAGGGCATCGGATTGATGGTCGCAGCGACATCTTTTCCTTGGGCGTGGTGCTCTATGAACTGCTGGCCGGCAAGCGTCCATTCCGAGGCAGCACAAAGAACGAGCTATTGCACCAGGCAATTGCCGTCGATCCGACACCGCCCCGAGAACTGGATGCCGCGATTCCCGCTGAGTTGGAACGAATCTGCCTCAAAGCGCTCTCCAAACGAGCTTCCGACCGTTACGCTACGGCGGCCGAACTAGCCGATGATCTGCGGAATTGGCGGCAGGAGCCGCAGCAGGAAGCCAAACAGCGGACCATTGTTCCCAAGGGGCTGCGGTCATTCGACGCCGACGATGCCGACTTCTTTTTGGAGCTTTTGCCCGGTCCTCGGGATCGGGATGGACTGCCCGAGAGTATCCACTTTTGGAAGACCCGCATCGAAGAAACCGATCCCGACAAGACTTTCAGCGTCGGATTGGTTTACGGACCCAGCGGTTGCGGCAAGACGTCGCTGGTCAGGGCTGGACTGTTGCCGCGGCTCTCCAAAGACGTGATCGCCATCTATGTCGAAGCGACACCGGAAGAAACTGACATCCGTATTCTGCGGGGTTTGAGAAAGCAACTGCCCGAACTGCCACACGATCTGGGACTTGTAGAGACCTTGATGGCGTTGCGGCTTAGTGCGGGCAAAAAGGTCGTCATCATATTGGACCAGTTTGAACAGTGGCTCCATGCTCACCGCAACGAGCAGGACACCCAACTGGTCAGTGCCTTGCGGCAGTGTGATGGCGGGCGAGTGCAAGCTGTCGTCATGGTGCGGGATGATTTCGGCATGGCGTCCGCTCGATTTATGGACTCGTTGGACATCCCAATCCTCCAAGGCCGCAACTTTGCCACGGTCGATCTGTTCGACATCGACCACGCTCAGAAAGTGCTGACCAGGTTTGGTCAGGCGTTTGGCAAACTCCCGGCTCAAATCGGCGGCTTCTCCGAGGATGAGAACGAGTTTCTCTCATCGGTTGCTTCAGGGCTGGCGCAAGACGGCAAGGTGGTTTCCGTGCGGCTGGCCCTGTTTGCCGAAATGGTCAAAGGCAAACCTTGGGTGCCTGCGACACTCGAGCGCGTGGGCGGCACGCAAGGGATTGGCGTCAACTTTCTGGAAGAGTCTTTCAGTTCCCGCACGGCCAA
>CAZUPX010000529.1:0-5781 GCA_964622155.1 uncultured Planctomycetaceae bacterium
CCCCGCGCCCGCCTCCGCCGTGGCCGCCTCGCTGGGCCAGCGTTTGCGACAAAGGCCATGCCAGCGCCACGACAAACAACAGCGAAACAGTGAACTTAGCTCGCATGGTGGTCAACTCGGTTAGATGGTCATTGTCAGGTAGATGAGCAACTCGGTCGAGGGCCGTGTCACTGGCCCTTCACGCGCGTGACCTTGACCGGGGGCAGGTCGGCCAGCTCGTCGTCATCGAGCAGCCGAGCGACCGATTGCCAGGTGAAGGTGTCGTTGTTGATACGCCGCAAGACATTGGTTTCGGACAGTGTGCTGCCGCCGCTCAGGGTTCCCTCGGCATCGAGGACCCAATGGTCGCCATCGCTGGTCCAGTCCGCATCACCCACGCCGCCATCGGCCTCGAATGTCCAGGAATGGATCAGGCCGGTAGCCGGATCGACGCCGATGATCTGATCGCCGCTGAGCGACAACTCCTTTTTTTTGAGCGTGAATCGCCCGTGAATGAACTTCTTGCTTGGCGACCACGAATAGGTCGTGTGGATTTCCGCATGGCCGTCGGGCGACGACTTCCACTCTCCGATGAGCCAAGCCAGATCGTTGATGGTTGGATCATCGGCGGGCGACTCGCTTAATCGAGCCATGCGCCAGTTGCCGTTGTCGCGCACCCAGAGAACGCTGTACTTCGCCGGGTTTGCCGCATCGGCCGGACCGCGCCGCACGGTGACCTTGCCGTCTTCGATCGCCGTTGCGTCGGAAAGAAAACGAAGCCCCGTCGATTCGATCGCCGCCGACACATCGGGCGTTCGCTTGAAGAACTCGGCAAACGCCTGTTCCAGCGCGGCATGTCCGTGTACGTTGTTGCCGCGATCGTTTTCGAACTCCCCTTCGGCGGTCCAATGAACAGCCAGGGCCTTGGCGTCGCGCGCTTCAAAGTCCTTGACAAACGACTTCATCGCTGCCTGGATCGCAGCGCGGTCTTTGGCCCTGGCATCTGCCGCCCCGGCTGCGCCCCCACTGCCGGCCGCGGGCCCCTCCTGGCAAATTGCACGTTGGCCGGCAAACAGCATCAACAGGATGACGGGCGCGATCGTGCGCATTAGGTCGCGAGTGAACATGAATGCACCGTAAGTGAAGCTCAAGCGGATCGCCACGCAGAACTCGGTGGCGGCAACGACACGACCCTGACGCAAGATTCGTGTATAAACCGCAGGCGAGAGGTTGTCTATGCAAAAAGTGCAATAGTTGAGGATCTTTTTAGTCGCTGGTCAATGCACGCACCAAAAGCGCCGTCAGGATCAGGTGCAGGACAACCGCCGGCCACAGCAACGGCCCGGTCCACTCGCCGCCGATGCCGAGCCATCCGAGATAGGCCGTGGCCAGCGCGCTGTAGGTGAGCATCCCACAGAGCGCCCTGCAATCCGGCCAGCAAGCCACTGAGCTTCCCCAAGGATCGTGGGCGCGGGCGGACGATTAATTGAGGCTGGCCTCGAACTTCGGCGAGCTAAGTCGAGTCGCCTCCTGTTCTCCCGATCCCCCGCTCATCCTCTGCGAAACGGCCCCGCCTTTTTCGTCACCCTTCGAGAAGGTCGGACGAACGGTGCGCGAGGAAGGCGAGGACACGTTCTTTGAAGCGTGGATCGCCAATCACGCTCAGGTGGTCGCGATCGGGAATCACGGCCAACTGGGCACCCGGAATGGCATCGATCACGGTGTGGACCGTATCGATGTAGGGATGGTCGTTCGCCCCGTTGACGATCAGGATGGGAATGTCGACGTCGGCCAACTTGGGGCCTGTAAGCCGCAGCGGGAAACCCTCCGGCCACATCTGCAGGGCCGATAGGGCGAGCGCCTCGAGATCGTTGCGTGGGTCGGAGGCTGCATACGCACGATATGCGACGCCCACGGGATCCTTGATCTGCGCTGGGTCCGTGGCCCGCAAACCGGCCACGATCTGCGGCAATACCGCCAGGCTCGCGTCGGTCTCGTCTCCGATGCCGCCCAGGATCATCGACGTGAATCGCTTTCGGGCATGTCCGAGAAGAGACGCTCCCATGAAGGAACCCATGGAGTATCCCAAAAAGTCGGCCTTCGCAATGCCCAAGTGATCCATTACGCGCAACACGTCGCGGCTCATTCTGGCGTAGCTGTAGACCGCCTGGTCGTGCGGCTTGTCGCTGTCGCCATGGCCCCGCACGTCCAGAGCCACGACTCGTCGGGTGGCCTTGAGCGCCTCGACCCATCCGGTGTTAACCCAGTTCGCCTTGAGACTCGAACCCCATCCATGCACCAGGACGATGGGTTCCCTTTCGCCGACGGTTTCGTAGCGGATCTGGAAGCCATCGGAATCGACAAAGCCTGTCGGCTCGGCGATCGGTGGCGGAAGCTTCGCGTTTTTTTTCGCTTCACCGCAGCCCGGCATGAGACCCGCACCCGCGGCAAACGCAAGTTGCATCAGCCGCCGCCGACTCAATCGCGATTCCGAAGGATACTGGCTTGCTGTATTCATTGGTGTCCCGTCAACAAACGTCGCGTACTCGAACATTTCGCTGCGCCGCTGGCGCCGCGCGACTCACCGGGATAACTGCATGTCGCGGAGTCTGCCGCCCGCCCAGGCGCATGGCAATGCGGTGGCGATGATCGCCAGAGGATACCATTTGGGCCCGAAGGCCGGTCCCTCGTTCCAAGTCGCCACGGCGCCGAGAATACTCACGACAAGGCCGATGACGCCAAGCGCCAGGGCGTGCCTCATGGGCCGATCGGGCGCGAGCCGCGCCGCGATGTAGCCTCCCGCCACGCCGTAGACTGTGCGATAGGCCGTCGCCAACAGGAACAGCGCGTCACTCATCGGCTCGCCGAGCGGCGGGAAGGTGCCGGTGGCGTGCATCGCCATGTCGGTGGCCATCGAGAGAATAACGATCGCGAGCACGCCCGCGAACACGGCGCCAATACTTCGTAGAAGGCGGCGCGGACGGCGCGATTCGCTCATGACTCCCTCGCTCCCGTCTCCATCGGGCGAGCCTCTGCCGATGCCAACAACTCCGCAAGCCTGTCATAACTCTCCGCCGCGCCGTGCTCCATGCCGGATTTGATGACCGCATCGCGAACCTCCCGCGACGGGTACAGCACCGTGGCGGTGAGCGTTGTCTTGCCTTCCTGCTCGACGAAGCCCGCGGTTACCTGCGACTCACCCGGGTAGTCGTCGAACGACTCCATGTGGACGGAGCGCTCGGGCGGCACGATCTCGCGATAGACGCCTCGCATCCCCAATTCCTTTCCAGCGGGGCCACGCAGCACGAAGCGAAAGCCGCCGCCCACCTTCAGATCGACCTCGCAGACCGCCATCGACCAGCCTCGCGGTCCGAACCAGCGCTTGAGCAGCTCGGGCTGGGAGAAGGCGTCGAAAACCAGGCGGCGTGGCGCGTCAAAGACTCGCGTCAGGACAATTTCGCGGTCGGTGGGTGTGGTTACTTTCAAAGTTCCAGTGTTTTTCATCGGTAGTCTCCTGTAGCAGTCCGTCGAATAAATCAACGGGCTGCTCGCGTTTACTGTGTCCACGCTTCTTCTGCTGGGTTTTCAGCGCATGAGGCAGCGCGTCGAGGCGCCGGGAAACCGCATTTCCCGCGTCCCGACCTGTCGCGGATTGGCGGGGATTGTCGCTTCGAGTCCCCGGATACGCGACAGAAAAAGTTTAATCACAGTCCAGCCGCCCCGATTATGGCAGGTGTTGTCACTTGTTGGCAGCGCTTGCCGGCCTATTCGTCGAGTCGAAACACCTGTTCAGTGGTTTTTCCAAAAGTCCTCGCAATCCGCAGAGCTAGCGCAAGCGATGGAGTGTAAGCTCCTCCTTCCAACGCCACGATGGTCTGTCGCGTTACGCCGACGCGATCGGCCAGGTCTTGCTGTGTCATGCCCGACGTTTGCGAACGAAGATTGCGAACACAGTTACTGAGCGTCGGCTCCGATTTACGAGGCATGCGGCTGCCTCCGATAGGCAATGACGGCCACAAGTCCCTTTACGCCGTAACACATGGCAAATTGAGTCCAAATTAGCCAGTTTAGAAATGCCGTGGAAACCGCGTGCTGGTCGCGGTAGTTCGACCAAAGCGTGGTGGCGACCAATACAATCAACAGCGTCATCCATGCAGTTCCGCTGGCAATGCGAGTAGCCCTCTCTGCGATCTCGCGATCGCGTTCGTCAACCACGATTGCGGCGCCACGCCGCCGCACGAAAACGGCGCTGAGCGCGACCAGTCCCAAAAGCGCGAAGGCACTCGTCGCTCCATTTCCAAGCCAAGGGTATAAGCACGTGACAATGGCAACCGTCACTACCGAGACCAGCAACTCGGTCCAAGCAACCTTTTCCATCGCGTTCATTTCGGCCCTCCGGTCTGTGAAACTCGGTACATTCGATAGCGACCGTATGTATGATAAACCAGACATCGCGTATGTCAAGTATATTTGACATTGGGCGCAATGGCCGGCCGGGACGGACCCCATCGCCAGGTTCGCTTTGGAGAGCGGCAGAACGTGCCGACGTCCCGTGTTCACAGAGCGGTCAATCGCCGCGAGACTTGGGGCGGTCGGTGCGCCGCTCGGCGCCAAAAACGTCGACTGCCGTCCAGCCGCCGCGATTCTTCTCAGAAATGTGCCCTTCGGCGAGAGCGTCGAAGGGCTCTCTCATTGTGGGGACTCGTCATTGAGTCGGCAGCTCAACAAAACAATGTCCATGAACCGACGCTTTGTGGAGAAATCAGCAGTCTGCTAAACGAGTTCGCCGACCAACTCGCGATCGTCGAGCAGGTGGATTGGCCGCCGATTGTGATCGAGAATCGACGTGGCTGGGTCGATGCCGAGGTGGCGATACAGGTTGGCCAGGACGTTGCTGGGCGTGTAGGGTTGACTGATGGCTCTGGCGCCCTGCGAGTCGGTGGCGCCGATGACCTGGCCAACTTTGAACCCTCCACCCGCGATAACCGCGGCGCCCGCTTCGGGCCAATGATCGCGGCCGTCGCCGCGCGAGATGCGCGGAGCGCGGCCGAATTCGCCCCACAGGACCACGGCCACGTCCTTATCCAATCCGCGGTCGTGCAAGTCGGTGACGAGCGCATGAAAGCCGCGATCGAGCTGCGGCAACTGCTCGCGCATATCCTTGAAATTCTTCTCGTGCGTGTCCCAGTCGCCGACCTTCAGCGTCACGACCGAGACGCCCGCTTCGACCAATCGCCGCGCGATCAAGAAATTCTCACAGAACTTTCCGTATCGCGCGTGCGTGGCGGCGGATTCTTGCGACACGTCGAACGCATCGCGAGCCTTGGGCGACGTGATCATTTCCAGCGCCTGCAGCGTGAAGGCGTCGACCCCCAACATCGCCTCGTTGCGATCGATTTCGCGATTCAGCCCGTCGAACTCGCGGAGCAACGTCCGGCGTTCGCGCAGTCGGTCGAGCGAGACATCCCGTGCCAGGCTCAGGTTCGCCAGTCCCTCGGCCTTGGGCACGAACGGCCTGTGCGACGGGCCAAGGTACAGCGGGGCTTCGTTGTCGTATAGCCCGGGCGGCTCGTACATCAGGCTGACATACGGTGGCAGACCGTCGGTTCGCCGCTGCAAGTGACTGACCATCGCGCCGAACGCGGGCCGCTTTCCGCGGTCCGGCGAGCCTGTGACGATGTAGTGCGGGGTGTGGTCTCCGAGGTCATTCGACTTGATGCCGCGCACGATCGCCAGCTTGTCCATGGCTCCGGCCAGCAGCGGCATGTACTCGCAGATTTGAATGCCGGGCACGTTGGTCGG